>CAZOKU010000023.1:0-20805 GCA_964580715.1 uncultured Rhizobium sp.
CCCCCACGTTCATGCCTTGTTCAGGCGGCATTTATAATGCCGCTTGGATGTTCATTTTAATGGATAACTTTTACAAACTCGCTAGATCCGCCCACCAGCTCAATTTTCTTAGCGTTACAAACATTTTCTAGGTCTTCTAAGATTGTAGATAAATCAACTGGTGAATTAACCAATATTTTTTCCACTGTGGTTTTCATCGAAATATTTTGTTCTGATTTAAATTTACGCACCTCAAAAATCACGGCTAGTGCAGCTTCCCCAACATCGTGAGATTTTTGATCAAACAAATAATTTTCTAGCTTCGGCCAATTGCCACGAGCGTGAATTGAGTTAGTTTTAGCAAATTCATCAGCAAAAATTGTTGAATAAATTTCTTCAGAAACGTGCGGAATGAAAGGTGCGAATAGTTTTAAAATTGTGTTTAAACAGATTTTTAAAGTTAAAATTGCACTTTTTTGCTTGGCGATAATTTCATTTTTTTGCGCTTCAGAAAACTCAACCCCAGCAATCTTTTCAGCATTTAGGCCGTAAGAGCGCACTTTGCAAATTTCTAAATAATTATCGCAAAAATCTTTCCAAAAAAATTCTTCAATTGCTTCGCGCGCGCGTGCATATTCAAATTGCTCAAAGCTTTCGGTGGCGCGTTTGATGGTTAGATGAAGTTTGGAGAGAATCCAGAGGTCTGAAGCTTCCGTAACATCACCCTTCGACAAGCTCATGGTGACAGAACCCATGTCACTATGCCCTTGCTGCTGGACAGCGTCTCTGACCCCGTCTAATTGTTCATATCCATCTAACAACTCAAAATTCATCGAAGCAAATTTCGCTGCATTAAACAGCTTAGTAATCAGCTTTTGCCCAATTTTAAAAACTTCTTCAGAATAAGCAGTGTCAGCGCCTAAATGCGAAGTTGAGGCCCAATAGCGCACAATGTCCGAGCCTTTTTCTTCAATAAGAGACGTAGGTGTAACAACATTTCCTTTCGATTTACTCATTTTAGTTTTATCAGCGGCCAAGCACCAACCTGAAATCATAAGGTTTTTCCACGGAATTGAATTTTCGTGCAACATAGATTTTGCAATCGTATAAAAAGCCCAAGTGCGAATGATTTCATGCGCTTGCGGCCTTAAATCGGCGGGAAATAATTTTTCATGACGCGCTTTGTCAAAACAAATTTCTGCAGAAATTCCTTTTGATGAAAGCTGTGGCGAAATTGATGAAGTGGCCCAAGTGTCCATGATGTCGGTTTCGGCGCTTACTTCGTCACGCGAATATCCACGCGGCAAATCAATTTGCGGATCGCAAGGAAGTTGGTCAATATCTGCAACTAAAATTTTTCCTTCTTCGCCTTTTCTTTTGGAATACCACACCGGAAATTTCACCCCAAAAAATCTTTGACGTGAAATGCACCAATCCCAAGAAAGCCCGTCAATCCATTGTTCAATGCGCACGCGCATATATTCCGGAAACCAATTACATTCCTGTGCTTTCTGTTTTAATTCTTCTTTTTTATCGAGAACTTTAATAAACCATTGCGGCACTACTAAAATCTCAATCGGCACACCAGAGCGCTCGGCACATTTAACCGCGCGAGTTATTTTTTCTTGATTTAACAATAAATTTTGCGCTTTTAAATCTTCAATAATTTTTTCTTTATATTGCTTTATTGGCAAACCAAAAATCTTTCCGTCTTTTTCAATAACGACTTTTAATTCCAAATTATGCTTCTTCCACCAACGAATATCCGTTTCATCACCAAAAGTGCAACACATCACTGCCCCCGTTCCTTTATCAAGCTGCACTAGTTCATCGCAAATTATTGGAACTTTTACGTTAAATAATGGAGTGTTTGCAAATCTTCCATGCAGATGTTTATAACGAGCATCATCAGGATGAACCATCACTGCAACACAAGCAGGCAAAAGCTCGGGGCGGGTTGTCATGATCTCGATTTTTTCATCGCTGCCATCAATGCCAAACAAAATATAATTCATCACCCCTTCAACTTCTTTGTCCACCAAATCTGCTTGAGCTAGAGCAGTGCGATCCGAGATGTCCCAGAAAACTGGTTCGAATTTTTTTTCAACCAATTTTTTATGAAATAAATCAACAAAACTGGCTTGCGAAATTTTTTGTGATTCTGGTGAGATAGTTTGATATTTCTGGTCCCAATCAACTGACAAAGCAATCTCATTAAACAAAGCTTCAAATTCTTTTTCCGCTTCAACAACAATTTCGCGACATTTATTTACGAAAGATCCGTGGCCATTTTCATGTTCATAAACCCCAGCTTTTTTGCCAATAATTTTTTCAACCAAACGCTCGGTGGGAAGGCCGTTATCGTCAAAACCCATCGGATAAAAAACGTCTTTGCCGTTCATTCTCATGAAACGCGCAACAAAATCAGCTTGCGTGTATGAAAAAACGTGACCCATGTGTAAAAGGCCAGAAACTGTAGGCGGAGGCGTGTCGATTACGAAAGTTTGTTCTTTTGGTAAATCATTTTTCCACGAGAAAGTCTTTTTTTCTTGCCAATAATTTTGCCATTTTTTTTCAATTGCTTTGCTGTCAAGGCGCTCAGGAAGTTTCGTCATTTTTGCTTAATTAATCTCAAATAAATTAATGATGTATTTTCCCATCACATATAAATAAATTTTGTCATTTACAATCACTGGAGAATGGCTGATTTTTTTGCCAACTGAAATAGTTTTTTCAACTTTGCCGTCCACAGGAGAAGCAATGATCAAACTGCCGTTAGAACTTGAAATCAAAAGCTTTCCACCAGCAACAACTATGCCAGAATAAATTATTTTTGTTTCTAACTTTTTTTCTTTTAACAAATTTGGCAATTGTGAAATCCATTTAATTCCACCAGTTTTTTTGTTCACCGCAAGCAGCTTATTGTCATTGTTAATCACAAATAAATAATCGCCAGCAAGCCAAAAATTAACGATTCCGGCAATTTCTTTTTTCCAAATATAATCGCCTTTTTTGGCATTTAGCGCCATCATCAAACCACCATTACCAATTGCATAAACCACGCCATCTTTAATCAATGGAGTTGCATCAATGTCGTTTAAATAAAAATCTGAACTAACCGCACGATTAACGCCGAGATATTCCGACCACAGCGGCTCGCCAGTTTTTTTATTCACCGCATAAATTTCACCAGAAGAATAAGAAGCAATCACCATGTCATTATATATTACAGGATCAGCAGAGCCAAAAATCGCGGTTGGACGCGATATTCCAAGTTGAATCCATTGCAATTCACCAGTTTGCGAATTAAAGGCGTAAAGCTTGTTGTCGCTGGTTGAAACATAAACAAAATTGCCATCAGAAACTGGAGTTGAAACTGGAATTGAGGCGATGTCTTTTAACCAGATTATTTTGCCATCATTAGCATCAACAGCCGCGATTTTATTGGTTCCAGCGATTGCAAAAATTTTATCATCAAAAAGCGAAATTCTTGGAGTTTGATAATTTTTTAAAAATTTACGCGGAAAAATTCTGGTTTTCCATAAAGTTTTATCAGACTTCAGGTTGTAAGCGCGCAAAACTCCAGCAGTGTCCAGCATGAAAAATTTATCATCTTTATAAACTGGAGAAAAAACAAAACGATCATCCAAATTTCCAC
Organism: uncultured Rhizobium sp.; assembly: GCA_964580715.1. GTDB lineage: Bacteria > Pseudomonadota > Alphaproteobacteria > Rickettsiales > UBA1997 > UBA2645. The sequence continues at coordinate 3,638 of CAZOKU010000023.1, forward strand.
TGTAAAATGACCAAGTTTTGCTGTCTTTATCAAGAGAAATTTTTTCTTTTATAGTTGAGAAATCTTTATAGAAATTTTCAATTTTTTGATTTTGCAGAGCGGAGGATCCAGACCAAAAATTGTTTTGCTGTTGCTGTGGGAAAGTCAATTTACTTTCTTTTAGAGATGGATCATTTTTAACTGAATCAACCACAGCAAAAACCGAAACTGCTTTAGCTTTGTCATATTCAGCTTCTTTTTTCGAGCAAGAGACAGAAAATGCAACCGCAAAAACAACAACTAATAAATTAAATTTATTGTTAATTTTTTTCATTTCTAAAAAGATTTTTATTTTGGTATGTAAGATCTGATATTAGTTTTCACTTAAGTGTCATCCTTCGACAAGCTCAAGATGACACTGAGTACAAATGTCTTATTTATTATATCCCTTACCAATAACCATTTTCAAACCGTCTTCCGCCCTGCTTTTAAGTGCAGCAGATTCCGCAGAATTTTTTATAATTGATTCATAAATTTGGTAAGATTTTTCCAAATTATGTTTTTGCAACTCAAGCAAGGCTCTTTGTTCGGCAATGTAATATTTCAAAACAGTTGAATGTTCTTCAATTTTTTCAATGCGCAAGGAAAGATCTTCTTTCGCAAATTCTTGCTCATCAGCAACCCAAAATTTTACTAATAACAAATTGGCAAAATCTTTGACATAATCGTCGCAAGAGCCACACATTCCAACTTTTTGATAAACTTCAACAGCTTCCTGTTTTTTATTTTCGCTAAGTAAAAATGCCGCATAACGAAGTGAGGCAAAAGCCTTGATGTTGTTGGGTGCTGAGCTTGCTTGCATGATTTTTTCTAGCTCAAGTTTAGCGTTTGAAACTTCACCAGATTGTTGATAAAGAATTGATTGATGCAGCATTGCTGAAAATTTTTCTTCCTGTAATTTTTGGTAAAAATTTAAAATTGACCAAACTATCAAGCCAATAACCACAACAATAACAAAAGCAGCAATGGTTTTGCTGTGCTTTTGAAAGACTTTTTTCAAACCCTCGCGCTTCGCGTCAGCTCTAGCTTGATTGATGATGTGTAACATTTCATTATGTGAAGACATTTTATAGATTTTTTTAATTAATAAGTTTTAAACAACATTCTAATGTGTTTTTTAGTAAATATGCAATTGTCATCGGACCAACTCCACCAGGCACTGGCGTGATTGCTGATGCAACATTTTTTACATTTTCAAAATCAACATCGCCAACTAATTTAGTCGTATTTTCAGAAGTTGCAATTCTATTAATTCCAACATCGATTATAACCGCACCCGGCTTTACCATGTCTGCTGTGATTAAGTTTGGAACACCAGCAGCAGAAATTATTGCGTCAGCATTTTGTGCTTCAAATTTTAAATTTTTAGTGCTGCTGTTGGCGATAGTAACCGTAGCTTTTTCTAAGGTTAAAAGACGTGCCAGCGGCCTTCCAACAATGTTTGACGAGCCAATAACCAAAACTTTTAAACCAGCAAGATTATTTCCCACTGCAGATTTTAGTAAATGCATTGAACCAAGCGGAGTGCATGGGATTATTGCTTTTTCGCTTCCTTCAATTTCACCAATTGAAAGTTTTCCAACATTGATCACGTTAAAACCATCAACGTCTTTTTTATAGTTAATTGCGTGGATTATGTTGTTAGCGTTGATGTGCTTTGTCAAAGGTAGTTGCACTAAAATTCCTTGCTCTGATCGTTAATGATTTAATTCGTTGATTTTTGCAATAAGCTCTGCCTCAGAAACTGTTGCAGGAAGCCTGAAAGCGAGTGATTTAATGCCAGTTGAAGTGGCGGTTTTTTCTTTATTTGCAACATAAACTTCACTTGCAGGATCAGAGCCAACTAATATAACTGCAAGAGTTGGAATAACATTGAATTTTTCTTTAATTTGCAAAACATCATCCGCAATTTGCGCCCTTATTTCTGATGCGATTGCTTTACCGTCAATGATTTTAGCTGTCATGATTTTTAAAATTTATTTGGAAATGATTGCTGATTATAAAGGTTGAAGTAAGCAATATCAACTTAAATATAAATAAAGGATTAAAAAGGGGCCAGGCTACTTTTAGGTCTAAAAGTAGCCTGGCCCCTTTTTAATCTCAGCTAATCTCAGCCAAAAATGCCTTATCCAGACTATCTTGCTTATGCTTCGTTTTAAGCCCTTCTGGAGTGCCACAATAGCTGATTTTTGCATTGTTTAAAACAGCAATTTCATCGCATATTTCGTCCATGTCAGATAAAATGTGTGAGCTGAAAAATATGGTTTTTCCAGCTTTTTTGTAGGAAAGAAGCTGTTTTTTTAAAGCGATTCTTGCTTTAGGATCAAGGCCGCTCATTGGCTCATCAAGAATAACCAGATCAACTTCTGATAAAAAAACTGCTGCTAAACCAAGTTTTTGCGTCATTCCTTTGGAATATTTGGCGATTCTTTGTTTTAAAGCACTAAACTTCAAATCTAAATCAGCGCAGATTTTTTTAATTTTTTCTAAATCTGGTTTTTTAGCATAAAAATCCAGAGCAAACCTAAGAAACTCTTCTCCCGTAAGGTTATTTGAAGGTTGAAACTTTTCTGGCAGATAAAAAAGATTTTTTCTTGATTGTGGCAAAACTGTAGAAACGCCATAAATCTCAACTTCTCCAGCATCTTGATCAAGCAAATCAAGGATGATTTTAATCAGCGTGGTTTTTCCAACACCATTAAGCCCGATAAAACCAAAAATTTGGTTGTTTTTCACTTCAAAGCTAACGTCATCAAGAACTTTGCGCTCTTGAAAAGATTTTGAAATTTCAGAAATTTTAAGTGGTAACATTTTATAAAAAATTTTTTCTCTCTGTCATGCTGAGCTTGTCGAAGCATGATTTAAGTCTAGTCTTCTAACATCATGCTTCGACAAGCTCAGCATGACACCAGAGTGTTCGATTTCACGATTATTAATTATTTTATTAGATGATTCATCGCAAGCAACGCAACAGAATATCCATAAATTCCAAGACCCGACACCACAGCATCAACCACCTCGCTTAAATAAGAGTGGCGACGAAATTCATCGCGTTTAAAAACGTTAGAAATGTGCAACTCAATTTTTGGTTTTTCAAAAATTTCCAAAGCATCACGAATTGCAACAGAAGTGTGCGTGTAGGCGCCCGCATTGATGATGATGCCGTCAAAATTATCCAGTGATTCTTGAATTAAATCAACAATTTCACCTTCATTATTTGATTGCACAAACTCAATTTTAATTCCAACTTGTTTGGCAAGCTGAGAGCATTGTTCTTCCGCTTCTTCAAGCGAAACATCACCGTAAATTTTTTTATCTCTGCGGTGTAATAAATTTAAATTTGGACCATTAATAATTAAGATATGTTTCTTTTTCATATTTTAGATTTTTTTACTATTAGATTCGATTCTAAGATAGCTAATTATTGTAACTGGAATTGAAATGGCATAAGTGATTCCAATGATTGCCAAAGTTAACCACGGTTCCACCAACAAACCAATAATAATTGAACCAAGAATAATCATGGTTAGATAGGCATATTCGTTGCGTATTGGAATTTTTTTAATTGAAATTGTTGGCACTCTGCTTGCCATCAAGATCGCAAGAACTGCAACATAAGTAATAACTAACATTGGATCAGAATAAAATCCATCACCAAATTCATAAGTTAAAATCATCGGAAGCATCGCCATTGCAGCACCACAAGGCGCTGGAATTCCTTTGAAAAAATATTTTTCTAAAATAGGATTTTTAACTTCTTTTACCAAATCAACATTAAAGCGCGCCAGCCTTATTGCCCCACATATTGCAAAAAACAAAACTAAAGCCCAATCTAAAGCGCGAATGTCTCCGTAGGAATTAACCCAAGAATATATCACAAATCCAGGAACCACGCCGAAATTGATAAAATCAACTAAAGAATCAAGTTGTGCACCAAAATCACTGGAAGAGTTAAAAAAGCGCGCCAAACGTCCGTCAACGCCATCCATAAAACCAGAAATTAACAAAAAAGCTGAGGCATGAATGAAGTCTCCTGTCATTGCAAACCTTATGGCTGTAAGACCGACACACAAACTGGTTAGTGTCACCATGTTTGGCAACAAACGAAAAAGCGGAAAAACATCTGAATTTTCACGATTGCGACGAAATCTTCTTGGCATTTTTTAAAAAAAGTTATAATTTGAAAATATATAAGTAGTTTTTATTTCTTCTTAGAAAAAGCAATCAAAAAAAACAAAATGAAAAATTTAGATCTCGATTTTAAATTGGCAAATGCCGTAAGATTTCTTTCAATTGATGCGGTGGAACGTGCTAATTCTGGGCACCCAGGCATGCCTATGGGAATGGCAGATGTGGCCTCAATTTTGTTTAGAGAATTTTTAAAATTTGATGCAAAAAATCCAGACTGGGTGAATCGCGATCGTTTTGTTTTGTCTGCTGGACATGGTTCGATGTTGCTTTACTCTCTGTTGTTTCTAACTGGTTATAAAGACATCAATTTAGAAGATTTAAAAAACTTCCGCCAACTTCATTCCAAATGCGCTGGACATCCAGAATTTGGCCATATTTCTGGAATTGAAACAACCACTGGCCCTTTGGGGCAGGGTTTGGCTAATGCTGTGGGCATGGCACTTGCTGAAAAGATGCTTGCCGCAAGACTTGGCGATGATTTAATCAATCACAAAACTTATTGTATTGCAGGTGACGGCTGTTTAATGGAAGGAATTTCACAAGAAGCAATTTCAATTGCTGGGCATTTAAAACTAAACAAATTGATCCTTCTGTGGGACAATAACTCAATTTCAATTGACGGAAAAACTTCACTTGCAACTTCTGAAAACATGAAATTGCGCTTTGAGGCCTGCGGTTGGCAAGTTATTCAAATCAATGGCCATGATTTTGCACAAATCAGAAAAGCTTTGGAAGAAGCTCAGCACGCAAAACTTCCAGTTATGATTGATTGCAAAACCACGATTGGCTTTGGCTCACCTAGCAAAGCCAATTCTGAGAAAGCTCATGGATCGCCTTTAGGAGCGGATGAAATTGCCAAAGTTCGTAAAGAATTAGATTGGAATCATGCACCATTTACAATTCCTGCCGACTTAACGGAGAAGTGGCTTGAAGCAGGAACAAGATCACACAAAATTTTTAAAGACTGGGAAGAAAAATTTAAACAATTAGACAAAAATAAATTGGCCGAATTCAACCGAATTGCACAGAAAAAACTTTCAGAAGATTTTAGTCAAAAAATCGAAAACTTAAAACAAAAAGTTTTGTTAGAAAAACCAAAGCAAGCAACCAGAAAATCTTCACAAATTGTTTTGGAATTTTTAACTGCCGAACTTCCAGAATTAATTGGCGGCTCTGCTGATTTGACTGAATCGGTTTTAACCAAAACTTCTCATACCAAAGCAATTAATAAAGACGATTTTTCTGGTCGCTATATTCATTACGGCATCAGAGAACACGCCATGGCAGCCCTGATGAACGGAATTGCCCTTCATGGCTCTTTCATTCCTTATGGCGGAACATTCTTGGTTTTTTCTGATTACATGAAACCAGCAGTAAGGCTTTCTGCATTGATGAAACAACAAGTGTTTTACATTCTCACTCATGATTCGATCGGTCTTGGTGAAGATGGGCCAACGCATCAGCCAATTGAGCATCTGGCGTCACTTCGCGCAATACCAAATTTAAATGTGTTTCGCCCTGCTGATGCAGAAGAAACTATCGAATGTTTTGAACAAGCGCTGAAAATAAAAGACGCTCCTGCAGCGATTGTTTTAACTAGACAAAATCTGCCATTTATTAACAAAAAATCAAGCTCAGAAACTTCCCAATCTGGCTTGGGTGGCTATGTTATTGCTGATAGTTCCATTAAATCTGAACCTGATGTGGTTATTATTGCCACAGGATCAGAAGTTTCAATTGCGCTGGAAACTAAAGAAAAGTTAGAAAAGCAACAGATCGCCGCGCGCGTGGTGTCAATGCCTTGTATTGAGCTTTTCAAACAACAAAATGATGCTTATAAAAACAAGGTTTTAGGCCCTAATTCAGCTCTTAAAGTTGCAATCGAAGCAGGAATTTCTCAAGGCTGGCATGAATATATCGGAAAAGACGGAATCTTTATCGGCCTTGACAGCTTCGGCGCTTCTGGCAAAGCAGAAGATTTATTCAAACATTTCGGAATCAATTCTGACGCAGCTTGCGAAAAAATTGTTAAGAGAATAGCAAAAGGGGTCTGACCCCTTTTTTATCTCGGTGCTGGGCGGGATTTGCAATTCCGCCCATAGGTTCATTCCATTGTTGAAAAGTAGCCTGGCCCCTTTTCAACAAAACTGCATCTTTTTATTTCTGCAACCTTCTTAATCTTTCCGCACGCATTTTTTCAAAATCATCGCCAGCGTGATAAGACGAGCGAGTAAGCGGGCTTGCGGCAACCATTAGAAATCCTTTGTTGTAGGCAGCTTTTTTGTAAAACTCAAATTCATCAGGATGAACATAGCGATCAACGGGGGCGTGGCGCAAGGTGGGGCGCAGATATTGGCCGATGGTTAAAAAATCAACATCAGCAGAGCGCATGTCATCCATCACTTGCAAAACTTGCTCTTTAGTTTCGCCCAAACCAACCATCAAGCCAGATTTAGTAAACATTGTTGGATCAAGCTCTTTCACGCGCTTTAAAAGCCATAAAGAATGAAAATACCTGGCACCTGGGCGAATTGTGGTGTAAAGCGCAGGAACAGTTTCAATGTTGTGATTAAAAACATCTGGTTTAGCCGCAACCACAACTTCCAAAGCCCCTTCTTTACGCAAAAAATCAGGAGTTAAAATTTCAATTGTTGTGCCAGAAGATTTGCGACGCACTGCAGCAATACAATCCGCGAACTGCTTCGCACCGCCGTCAGATAAATCATCGCGGTCAACTGAAGTAATCACAATGTGTTTTAGCCCTGAAACTTTTGCCACTTCACCAACATTTTCTGGCTCATGCGGATTTACGGCGTCTGGTTTGCCAGTTTCGATGTTGCAGAAAGAACAAGCTCTGGTGCAGATTGATCCTAAAATCATCACAGTTGCGTGCTTTTGCTCCCAGCATTCGCCAATGTTTGGGCAGGCTGCTTCTTCACAAACTGTGTGTAATTTTTTTTGGTTCAACATTTCTTTGGTTTCGTGATAACCTTTAGAAGTTGGTGCTTTAACCCTTATCCAGTCTGGCTTGCGCTCGATTTTGTCTTTCGGCGCTTTTTGCGCAAAACCCATTAAATCTTTATTGTCGATTTTTGCAATTTGCCCAGATTCGCGTTTTTCTTCTCTTGTTTGCATTATTTTATTTCACCTGTTACAACAAATTTTGTGATTTCTGCAATGTTGGTTGAATGATCAGCCAAACGTTCAAAGCTTTTGGCGATGAATAAAGTGTTGGTGATTCTTTTAACTTGTTCTTGATTAAAGCTTTCTTTTTCAAGAATTTTAAACAAATCACGATAAATGTTGTCGATTTTGTCATCTTCAACCAAAACCTGATCAGCCAAGGCTAAATCGCCTTCATTAAAAGATTTTACAGCTTCGCGAACCATTTCTTTGGAAAGCTCAATCATTGAAATTAAAGAGTTTTCAACACCATTTTCAAATTCATCTTTACCGATTCTCGCGATTTTTTTGATGATGCTTTTTGCTTGATCACCAACGCGCTCTAGGTTCGAAGAAACTTTCAAAGAAGATATGATATAGCGCAAATCAACCGCCATTGGTTGCCTTAACGCCAGCATCGCTGTAACCTTTTTTTCCACTAGATAGTCTAAAGAATTGATTTTATAGTCGTGAGCAGTGACTTTGTCGATAAAAGTTTGATCACGTAACTTAATCATGTGTGCCACCATATCAATTGATTCTAGCACCAATTGCATCATTTCTTCAAGGGTTCCGGCTATTGATTCTAGGTCTTTGTCGTATGATTTTACGGTATGTTTGCTAAGACTCATGATAAAAAAGAGTTAATTTTTATGAAGAAGACTGGTTAAATTGTGTTTTATTGTAATATCAAACAAGTGAAATAATCAATGAAAAAGATTTTAATAATTGGCTCTGGTGGCAGAGAACACGCAATTTGCGAACAATTCAAAAAATCTCCGCAAAATCCTAAAATTTTTGCTTTACCGGGAAACGCTGGAATTGCCGAAATCGCTGAAATTGTTGCTGATATCAAAGCCGAACAACAAGAAAAAATAGCTGAATTTTGTCAAAAAGAAAAAATTGATTTTGTGTTTATTGGGCCAGAACAGCCTTTGGTTGATGGCTTGGTTGATTATTTGAAAAAAAATAATATCGCCGTTTTTGGCCCTTCAAAAAAAGCTTCTGAGCTTGAAGGATCAAAGGTTTTTATGAAAAAAATTGCAGTTGACAATAATGTTCCAACAGCAATTTATAAAAATTCTAGTGATAAAAATTCAGCGATTGAATTTGCTAAAAAACTGGGTTTTCCTTGTGTGATTAAAACTGATGGGCTTGCGGCTGGAAAAGGTGTGATTATTCCGCAAAACGAGGCAGAAGCTGTGCAAACAATTGATGAAATTTTTTCAGGAAAATTTGGTGATGCTGGAAAAAACATTATCATCGAAGAATTTTTAGATGGCTTTGAAGCTAGTTACTTTGTGATTTGTGACGGCAAAAATTTTATTCCACTTGGCTTTGCTCATGATCACAAAAGAGTTGGTGATAATGACAGTGGGCCCAACACAGGCGGCATGGGAACTTATGCACCCTCACCTTTTATTGATAAAAATCTTGAAGAAAAAATTATTGCAGAAATTATAAAACCATCTTTAAAGGGCCTTGAAAATGAAGGATGCCCTTTTGTTGGAATTTTATTTGCGGGATTAATGATTGCCAAAAATCAACCAAAGCTTTTAGAATTTAACATTCGTTTTGGCGACCCTGAAACTCAGGTTATTTTGCCAAGAATAAAATCTGATTTTGTTGCATTAATTGAAGCTGCGATTGCTGGCAAACTTGATCAAATTAAAGTTGAATTTGATGAAGAAAAGAAATTAGTTTGCGTGGTTGTTGCAGCAAAAGGCTATCCGGAAAACTATCAAAAAGGCACGGAAATCAAGGGTTTGGAAAATATAAAAATTGCTGATGTAAAAATTCTTCATGCGGGAACAACAAAAAAAGATGGTAAAATTTTAGCGAATGGCGGCAGAGTTTTAAACATTGTTGCTGAAGCAGATGATTTTAAAGAAGCTCGTAAAAAAGCTTATCAAGCTCTTGATTTGATTGATTGGGCAGATGGTTTTGCAAGGAAAGATATTGCAAAAAAAGTTGAAGTGTAATTCCAAAGCTAGGTAGAGCCCCAATACTAGGCAGAGTTTGCAACTCTGTCTATTGGTTCATGCCCTAAATTTAATTAAAAAATGGTTTTTAAGTTTGCATGAACAGTTAAGGCGGAATTGCAAATTCCGCCCAGCACCGAGAGAGTCGGTGAGGGGTCAGTAATTGAAGTAAATGATTTTATTAAAATGATATGTCCTGATTGCTTGCAACAATAACTTCTTCGCTTTCAACATCGCGATAATTAGCAACGTAATATTTTTCTAATTGCTCGGCATCCTTGATTTGGCTGGCTAAAGCATAGCCATTGTCTTTTAAATAATGGGAAGCAAGAACTCTAACCCTTTCTGGTCTGGTTAAATAAACCCACTCAACTTCCATCAATTGAATTTCATCTTCATAGGCAGCGATTTCGCTTTCGGTTTTGCTCATTTCTTCTTGCAAAGATTCAACTTTAAATTCTACAACGAAAGTAAAAATGATGCTTAAAATAACACAGATAACTAGACTGATATTTATTAAATAAAATTTTTTAATTGCTTGGTTAGAGTTTTTCATTTTTTAGACTTTAATTGCGAATCTTAATTTAGCGGAACGAGCGCGAACATTACGTTCAAGTTCTTCTTTGCTTGGAGAAATTGCTGATTTTGAAATTAGGTGAAAATTTTTTTCTGCTTTTTCAGTAAAAATTTCTGGCATATAGCGAGAATAGGTGTTTTCTAGCCCCGCTTGTTTCTTTAAAAATTTTTTCACAATCGAATCTTCCAAAGAATGGAAAGAAATCACCACTAATCTTCCACCGCTTTTAAGCAGAGAAATCGAAGCTTCTAAAACTTTTTCCAATTCGTCTAATTCTTGATTGATATAAATTCTTAAAGCTTGAAAGGTTCTAGTTGCTGGATCGGTTTTGAAATAACCAACGTAAAGAGATCTAACAATATTGGACAAATCCAAACAACTAGTGATCTTGCGAGACTTTCTGGTCTCAATAATTTTTCGTGCAATTTTTCTGGCTTTTGGTTCTTCACCAAATTCTTTGATGATTTCGGCTAATTCTTCTTCAGATGCTTCATTGACTAGATCATAAGCGCTGTAGCCTTGCAAACGGTCCATTCGCATGTCAAGTTTTGCTTCTGAATCAAAAGAAAAACCGCGCGATTTATCATCAAGCTGCATTGAAGAAACGCCAATATCAAGCACAATGCCATCAAGCTTTTCAACACCTTTTTCGGCAAGAAGTTTTTTGCAATCAGAGAATTTTCCAGCAATAAAAGTGAAATTTTTGGGAAAAGTTTTGCTTATTTCAGCAGCAAATTTTTGCGCAGTTTCATCACGGTCAATTGCGTAAAGCTTGCAATCTGCAGCTTGTAAAATTGCTTTAGAATATCCACCAGCGCCAAAAGTTGCATCCAAATAAACTTCGCCATGCTTAGGAGAGAGGCTTTGCAACATTTCATCTAACAAAACTGGCTTGTGAAAATCTAAGTTGTTCATTTTGCTAACCTCAATAGATTTCGTTTTGCTTTCGCGTCTTGCTTAGCTTTAGCCATATATTCTTCAAATTTTGCTGGCTGCCAAATTTCGAAAGTTGAACCTTTACCAACAAAAACTGCTAAATCTTTGATTTCCGCTTTTTTGAGCAAAGCTTCAGGCAAAATAACTCTGCCATCAGCATCCATTGAAAGTTGCATTGATCCGCCCAAAACCGCTGCTGCAAAGGCGTCGCGCTCTTCAGAAAATGGATCTAAATTGTCAATTGAATCACTAATTTTTTTGATGCGCTCAATGTCACAGCCTTCAATACAACCATTGATGAAAGATTCGTAAACCACAATTCCAGAAAAATCATTATTTACCAAAGATGCACGAAACTGCGCCGGCACAGACACCCTGCCCTTGCTGTCGATCTTATTCGTGAATGTTGATAAAAATAATGCCACGGAAAATTATGGAAATTTACGGAAAAAATTGGAAATTTATGGAAAAATTATGGAATTAATTCCACTAAGTCAAGTGGGGAAATAAAAAATGTTGGAAAATTATTATGGAGGCTTAATTTGAGACTTTGCGTGTGATATATGAACTGATCGCGAAACAGGTTAAATTTGACATGAACGTGGGGACGGGGTTAGAAACCCCATCCCGCGACTAGAAATTGCAAATTCCGCCCAGCATCAGGCAAAGCAAGCTAACAAAAATTGAATATAAAATGCTTTATAACCAACCAGATAACAGTGGAAAATTCGGCGATTTTGGTGGTCGCTATTTGTCGGAAAGCTTGATGCCAGCGGTTTTAGAGCTGGCAAAAGCTTATGAATCAGCGAAAAATGATCCTGATTTTCAAAAAGAATTTAGTTATTATCTCAAAAATTATGTTGGAAGGCCAAGCCCGCTATATTTCGCAGAAAATTTGAGCGCAAAAATTGGTGGCGCAAAAATCTATCTTAAAAGAGAAGATTTAAACCATACTGGATCACATAAAATCAACAACTCATTAGGGCAAATTTTGCTTGCAAAAAGAATGGGTAAAAAACGTATCATTGCAGAAACTGGTGCTGGGCAACACGGCGTTGCAACTGCTACGGTTTGCGCACTGTTTTCAATGCCCTGCACTATTTACATGGGCGCAAAAGATGTGGAAAGACAAGCGCAAAACGTGTTTCGCATGAAGCTTCTTGGCGCTGAAGTTATAGCGGTTAAAACTGGTTCGCAAAGCTTGAAAAACGCGATTAATGAAGCAATTCGCGATTGGACAACAAATGCTAACAACACTTACTATCTGCTTGGAACCGTTGCTGGGCCTCATCCTTATCCAGAAATGGTGCGCGATTTTCATGCTGTGATTGGCAAAGAAGCAAAAATGCAAATTCTTGAAGCAGAAAAAAAACTGCCTGATGCTGTGGTTGCCTGCATTGGCGGCGGATCAAATGCGATTGGAATTTTTCATGATTTTATAAAGGAAGAAAAAGTGAAGCTTTATGGCGTTGAAGCTGCTGGAAAAGGCCTTGATTCTGGTGAACATGCCGCTTCAATTTCAAAAGGTGAAATTGCGGTTTTACACGGCAATAAAACTTATTTTTTACAAAATGATGATGGCCAAATTCAAGACGCACATTCAATTTCAGCGGGGCTTGATTATCCAGGAATTGGCCCAGAGCACGCTTTTCTTCATTCGATCAAACGCGCGGAATATGTCAGCGCCACTGATGATGAAGCGGTTGATGCTTTTCAACTGTTGTGCAAAACGGAAGGAATTATTCCAGCGCTTGAAACATCTCATGCCATTGCTTATGCGGCTAAACTGGCTGCTAAAATGACGAAAGAACAAATTATTATTATCAATTTATCTGGACGTGGCGACAAAGACATTGCCACAGTTGCGGCAAAAATAAATTTTGATCTCAAATGAAACGCTTAGAAAATAAATTTTTGGAATTAAAACAGCAGAAGCGCGCAGCTTTTGTGGCATATATTTGCGCGGGTCATCCTGATTATCAAAATTCGCTAGAAATTTTAAAAATCATGCCACAATCAGGCGTGGATGTTATCGAACTTGGTGTGCCATTTTTAGACCCTGCAGGAGACGGCCCAATTATTGAAAATGCCGCGAAGCTTGCAATAGCTAACGGCATGACCTTGAAAAAAACTTTGCAGATGGTTGAAGAATTTCGCAAAACCAATCAAACAACTCCAATAATTTTAATGGGATATTACAATCCTTTTTTAAAATATGGTTTAGATAAAATCTTTTTCGACTTAGAAAAATCAGGCGTTGACGGCTGTTTGATTGTTGACTTACCTTTAGAAGAAAGAGCGGAAATTAAAAATCAGATTTCACAAACCAATGTTGATTTAATTGGCTTGATCGCGCCAACAACTTCTGAAGCGCGCGCTAAAGAGATCAGCAAAAATTCTAGCGGATTTTTATATATGGTTTCAATGCTTGGAATTACGGGAACAAAGTCAGCGGATCTTTTGGAAAACAAAAAAAACTTGCAAAAGCTACAGCAAGTTTCAGACTTGCCAATTGCAATTGGTTTTGGAATTAAAACTTCAAATCAAGCGCAGGAATTTGCTCAAATTGGCGTGGATGCTGTGGTGGTTGGATCGGAAATTGTAAAAAAAATTGATGAAAATTTTTTACAACAAAAAACCACTACTGAAATTGTCGAAAATTTAAGCAAACAATTAAAAGATTTTTCATCAGCAATTAAATTAACAAAATGATTAAAGGAATTAGAATCGCAACAACTAACTGCGGAATAAAATATAAAAATCGTGATGATTTATTGTTGGTTAGTTTTGAAAATAAAGCCAATGTTGCTGGAGTTTTTACCAAAACTTCAATGCCTGCAGCGCCAGTTTCTTGGTGTAAAAATAACATAAAAAATGGCCAAGCAAAAGCATTAATTGTTAACGCTGGAAATGCTAATGCCTTCACTGGAGAGGCAGGAAAACAAGCGGTTTTAGACGTTGTTTCTGCCGTTGCTAAAGAATTAAATTGCGCAAAAGAAGAAATTTTTATTTCCTCAACTGGCGTGATTGGCGAAATTTTACCACAGCATTTAATTGTTAAAGCAATTCCTGATTTAGTAAAAAATTCAATTAATGATGAAAGCAAGTGGGAAAAGGCTGCAAAGGCGATTATGACCACTGATACAAAATTAAAAATGGTTGAAAAAAGTTGCGAAATTTTAGGGGAAAAAGTTTCGCTAATTGGCTTTGCTAAAGGCTCGGGAATGATTGCGCCGAATATGGCAACCATGCTTGGCTATATCTTTACTGATGCAAAAATTTCTGCTTCAGCTTTAGCAATTTTGCTTAAAGAAATCACTGAAAACACTTTCAATGCAATCACTGTTGATTCAGACACTTCAACCAACGACACCGTTTTGCTTTTTTCAACTGCTTTAGCAAATCATCAAGAAATCAGCGATCCGTTTTCCTCAAATTTAAAATCATTTAAAAACGCCCTTTTTGAGCTTGCGCTTGAATTGGCAAAAAAAATTGTGGTTGACGGTGAAGGGGCAAAAAAATTAATTGAAATTGCAGTTAGTGGTGCTGTTAATAAGGAACAAGCTAAAACAGTGGCTTTCGCAATTGCCAATTCTCCTTTGGTTAAAACTGCAATTGCTGGGTGCGATCCCAATTGGGGACGAATTATCATGGCGGTTGGAAAATCTTGCGCTGAAACGTCTCCTGAGAAAGTTACGGTTAAAATTGGCGATTATCAACTAACCAAAAATGGCGGCAAACATCCTGATTATGTGGAAAAACAAGTGCATGAATATTTAAAAAATGCTGAAGTAAAAATTTCAGTTGATCTTGGGCTTGCTAATGCTTCCGCTGTGGTGTGGACTTGCGACCTTAATGAAGAATATATCAAAATTAACAAAGATTATCGCAGCTAATCATGACAAAAACTATTGCTGAAACCAGATTTGAAAAGGCGCGCAAAAGATTGTCAGAAGCACTGAAAAACATTGAAGCTGTTATCAAAGACAAAATTAGTGAAGTTGATTTTCAGGCCCGCATTGTTGATGCTGACGATAACTATGAAACCGCTGCAGAAGCAGTTATAGCTGAACAAAAAGCGACTATTAAACATTTGAATTCTGAAATAAATCGCTTGCAAAAATCAATGGCAGAAGTTGGATCAGAAGTGGAATTTTTGAATGAAAAAAATCACATTCTATCAAAAAGAAAAGATGATTTCGTCAAGCAAAAAAACTATTTGATCCATTTGATTGAAAACGATTTGCAGGAAATTAGAAAACTTATAAATGGTGAATAGTTATGAAATATTCAAACGGCATTTTAGAATTCTCCATCGGCAAAACCACCTATCACATCGCCTGCTTAGAAGAAGAAAAAACCAAATTTTCTTTTTTAGCGCATAAATTCAGCAAGCGCGTTAGCAGCGTTAATCTTAACACAAAAAATGCTGATGAAAAAACTTTGTTGGTTTTGGCAGGCATGATGGCGGAGGAAGAATTATCTTACAAAGAGCGCATTGACGAAATTTATTCTGATGAAGATGAAGGCTTACAATTCAGCAATCAAGACATGTATAACATAGTTAGCGAAAACATTGAAAACCTTGCCGAGCACATCGAAAACTTAACTGAAAAAATAAAAAAATATTAAAATGCAATCAGAAATTTTGCTTGAAAAATTGAAACTACGCAAGGCTTTCATCGAGCAAAGAAGCCGTTTAAGCAAAGAAGAAGTTGAGATCAAATCGCAAAAAATAAATTTTAATTTTATAAAAAATCTACTGCCAAAAATTCCTGATTATCAAAATAAAATTTTCTCACTTTATTTTTCATGCAATAATGAAGTTGATGTAAAGGCAATAACAAAGCACTTCCAGCAGCATAATATCAAATTTTCTTATCCAAAAATTACGGCAAAAAATCAGCCTTTAGAGTTTATTTTGGCCGAAAAAAACCAAAAAATCGTTTATAATAATAGCTATAAAAGCGTCTTAGAAGTGGCTTCTGGGCAGGTTATTTTGCCAAATATCCTCATTTTACCCCTAGTTGCCTTTGATTCGAACATGACCCGCCTTGGCATGGGGGGCGGCTTTTTTGACCGCACAATTTCACATTTAAAGTCACAAAACCACAAAATCACCATAATTGGCTTAGCCTATGATTTTCAAGGCTCTAAAGGCCCTATTCCAGCAGAAATTACCGACCAAAGACTTGATTTTATTGTAAGTGAAAGTGAAGTTTTTTCCCGCGAACCAGCATTGTCCATATCTGACACATAAAAAAATTTTACAGAAATTGTAAATAAATAGTTGCTTTCAAATTTTTTAACTATACCTTCACCAACAACATTGCTGTGATTGGCTTGACGGCCTATCACTTCATGTTTTGTTTTCTAATTATTAATAAAAGAGATCTAACAATGCATAAAACAGACTTAGTAAAAGAAATTGCTAATCAAACTGGCTTGTCTCAAAAAGATGCTTCTGCAGCTCTTGAGGCTTTCTTGAAAGCTACTTCTAAATCTTTGAAAAAAGGTGAAGTTGTTACTTTGATCGGATTTGGAACTTTTAAAGTAGTTAAAACTGCTGCTAGAAAAGGACGCAATCCTCAAACTGGTAAAGAAATCCAAATTAAAGCTTCTAAAAGAGTGAAATTCTCTGCTGGTAAAGCTTTGAAAGATTCTGTAAAATAGTTTCTTTTTACAAAACCCCTGTGTAAATTTATGCAGGGGTTTTTTGTTGTTTATAGTTGTGCAACAAGTCATATCATAGCTTACCGAAGCATAGTTATAAAGAAAGCGCCTTTGTTTTATAACTTATATCAACAACTAAATTCACAAAAATTTTTATTTCTAATTGTAAATAAAAAACACCACGCTATATTTTCCGCCTCGTTTTTATAATGAAAGCGAGTAGAGCCCAGTCGTGAGTTGTCTTCGAGCCGTAAGGCGAGAAAAGCAACGAAACGTGTTACGGTATAAACTTTATTTTTTTTGCGGGTGATTAGCTCTAGGTTTTTTACGTTAAGAAAATGTGCTTAACGCACATTTTTAGTAAAAAACGGGCGTTACGAGCGAAAGCGAGTAGAGCCCAGTCGTGAGTTGTCTTCGAGCCGTAAGGCGAGAAAAGCAACGAAACGTGTTACGGTATAAACTTTATTTTTTTTGCGGGTGATTAGCTCTAGGTTTTTTACGTTAAGAAAATGTGCTTAACGCACATTTTTAGTAAAAAACGGGCGTTACGAGCGAAAGCGAGTAGAGCCCAGTCGTGAGTTGTCTTCGAGCCGTAAGGCGAGAAAAGC
>CAZOKU010000024.1:0-20689 GCA_964580715.1 uncultured Rhizobium sp.
CTTCAAATGCGCTGGAACAGCCATTTTCACTGATTTTATGCAATCCAAAAAAAATTCCTGATTATGAATATTTACTTAAGCAATATTACAACAGCGATTTAGCGATACACAGCTTTGATAGCATTGATTCAGTAATGAATTTTTTTAAAAAAGACCAATTGCAAATCGCAGTTTTTGCTTTGCCAAAAAACGAGGAAGAATTTTGTGATGACTGGTGGGTGAATTTTGCTGACAATGCTTGCGGTTTAAAAATTTTTGCGCGAGTTCCGTTTCAAAAATCTGATAAATTTAATTTGGTTGTTGCGTCAGTTAAAGAACCGCAAAAATCTAGTGAGGATAACAGCTTGATTGTTGTAAATCTTATTTCTGGAAGTGATATTTTTCATTTTTTGTCACTATTTCAAGAGCAGAAAATAAGAGTTAAAATTTTAAAATCAGCGGTGATTAACGCGGAAGAAAATGCTTATTTGCTTGAAGCAGAAGGGTTTTTTAGAGATGATGATGAAGTTTTAAAAATCATTAATGATTCAAAAAATTGCCTAAAATTAAGGGTTTTAGGCAATTTTGCTCGGTAGGGTTTTTGTTATTTATATAATTAGGATTTAACTATCTTGATCAACTTTTTCCTCCAGCCCCAGCTCCAGCCATGACTGATTCTGTAGATTTTTTTATAGCTGAAGCAATTATTTCCTTTTGTCTTTTTAATAAAATTCCAGTTGGAGAACTAGAATCTATTGTAGATTTTCTTTCATCTTTATTCTCTTCTGATTTTAAAATTTTTAATCGAGATCTTTGTTCTTCTAATGTTTCTATATTTTGATTTTTGTATTCCTGATATGATCTAATGTCGGTAAGTAAACTATTTATTTTAAGATTTATGTGATCTAGGAATAGACCGCAAGTTTTTAACCCTTCCATTTCGTCTATAGTTAATTCGTTCAGATAATTAACTATGCTGTCTGACAAACTTTCAGATATATCAGGTGAGCCTAAGAAAGAAAGTAGCTCTTCTTTTTCATCTCTTAGTTCTAAGGCTGTTTTAAATTGATCTAGCTGTGAAAGATCTTTCTTCAGATCAATTAAACGTTTATGAAAAAAATTTACACTATTAAGTGTTGAATTAATTTTTTGTTTTAAAGAAGCAACTGTCATTTCATCATCTTCGTCGGAACTAGACGCTAAAACATCATTAAAATCAGTTCTTGACATATAAAAAAAATTTTTGTTAAAAAAAGAATAAGAGAACAAGAAATTAATGATAATTTTTGTAAAATAAATATCAATTGTATTATTTTGATACAATAATGTCTTTTGGGGTGATTATTCCTTCACGTCTTCATCCTTGAGCTGAAGGCTCGAGGATCTTTTGAGTTTTATATCAAATATAAAAAGATCATCGAAGCCATTGGCTTCAGTGATGACAACTTTTTCTACTAAATAGCGTACAAAATCTTCGATAAGCACCAATATTTGCTTGTTGACAAAGATAAAGCTGTGGCTTAGAATGTGAGTCACTCTTCATTATTTGATGGAGTCCTTTCTTTAGGTTAAGCTTTTAGGGCTTGGTTTTTAGAAAATTTCTTGAGCAAATCTTTTTAAATAAAAGAACTCTCACAGAAACTAATGGCAACTTATATTTAAACATAATCATGACAAAAAGAATTAATGCTAAGAAAAAAATTAGCAGAAAGCTTGGCGCCTCTATGTGGGGACAAGCAAAAGATCCGTTTGCTAAACGTAATTACCGCCCTGGTCAACATGGTGCGGCTTCAAAAGGCAGAAGCAGTGACTATGGAGTTCAGCTTCGTGCTAAGCAAAGAATGAAATTTTATTACGGAAATATTTCTGAAAAACAGTTTTTCAACACTTTCACTTTAGCGGCAAAATCAAAAGGTGATGTGAGCGAAAACTTTGTGGCTTTGCTTGAAAGCAGGCTTGACACGGTTGTTTATCGTGCAAATTTTGTTCCAACAGTTTTTGCAGCAAGACAATTTGTGAACCACAAGCATGTTACTGTGAATGGCAAAGTGGTTAATATTCCTTCTTACAAGCTTAAAGTTGGTGATGTTGTACAAGTTCGTGAAAAATCACGTAAATTGGCGATTGTTATCGATTCTTTACAAAAAATGGAACGTGACGTTGCTTCATATTTGGTGTTAGATAAAGACAATTTCAGCGTGAAATTTAATGCTAAACCAGCATTTGCTGAAGTGCCTTATCCAATTGAAATGCAGCCACACTTTATTACAGAGTTTTATTCTCGCTAATTTACTGCTTACTAAATTATTAAAAACTCTAATAATAAAGGGGTCGGATCTTAAGATCTGACCCCTTTTGCTTTGCATGAAAGTAAGGGCGGAATTGCAAATTACGCCCAGCACTATTATTCCGCCCAACAATAGGGTAAGTCAGACCTAAGGGGTCTGCCCCCTTTTTGTTTCTTAGTTGTTTTTTAGTGATTTTTTGGAAGTGGGTGTCAGACACTTTTAGGCCAAAAGGTGTCTGACACCTTTTTATCATTATAGATGGGTGGCGATTTGGCAGAATTGTTCGATGGTGAGGTTTTCGGCGCGTAGAGTTGGATTGATGTTGAGGTTTTTTAGGAGGTTTTCAGCGTTTGGGTTGATTGATTTTAGCGATGATTTAATCATTTTTCTCCTTTGGTTAAAGGCGGCTGCGACGGTTTTTTCTAATTTTTTGAATTCAACGTCATATAAAGGTTTTTCTCTTGGAATGATTTCAACAATTGCGGATGTAACTTTTGGTGGAGGGGTGAAAACTGTTCTGTTTACTTCAAAAACCATTCGGGTGTGGCATAAAAAATTAACCATTACGGCGAGTCTGCCATAGTGATTTTCGTTTGGTTTGGCGATGATTCTTTCTACAACTTCTTTTTGCAGCATTAAATGCATTGAAAAAATTCGATCAGCAATTTTCAGCCACTTAAAAAGCAAAACAGTGCCAATGTTATAGGGCAGGTTGGCGATGATTTTGAATTTTTTGTTGGAGAAAAAACTTTTTTCATCAATTTCTAAAGCATCTTGGTTGATGATTTCTAACTTTTCAGGATAAAAATTTTGTAGTTCTTTTAAGGCCTCAATGCATCTTAAATCTTTTTCAATTGCGATTAATTTTTTTGGATTTGCATCAAGGATCGAACGTGTCAAACTGCCTGGTCCGGGGCCAATTTCTAACACTTCAAATTCGGATAAATCGCCGCAAGATTTAACAATTTTGTCGGTGAAGTTTTTGTCTAAAATAAAATTTTGTCCAAGTGATTTTTTGGCATTGAGGCCATATTTTTTGATGAGTTCTGAAGTTGATGGTGTGGGCATTATTGATAAATTTGTTTTGCTGTTTGAAAAGCCTGTTTGGAAATGTCAGGAATTGCGGTGGTTTCAAGAATTCTGCCAAAATTTGGGCTGCCGATGATGTGTAAATTTTTATTGTTTGAAACGATTCCCATTTTTAATTCATCATAATTAATCAGGCTGTTTTCGGCCATGTTTTGGAACAGTTCTGAGTTAAAACTAAAATCAAAACCAGTGCAATTAATGAATTTTTTTTGTGGAATTTTTCCTTTGACAAAAAACAGTTGGTTTTGTTGTGTTAGATCAAGGATTTTTTCAAATTGCTTGCTGGGGCAGCGGTGGCGGTGGATTGTCCATTGTTTGATGCAATGGCGCATGAATCTTTTTTTCTTTTCAGAATCAAGTTTAAGCCAAAATTCTTGGGTCATCAGCCTTACAGAATCAACAACGCTTTCCCAATTATCACTTTCTTTGCAGGCTTGAACAAATTTGCGATAAATTTGCGAGAGTTTTAAGTTGGTGTCTTCAATTGAAATTGGTGCTTTGCTTGGAAGATTATAGTTGGTGCGTTCTTGAGTTATCAGGCCGCTTCTGGAATAAGCAAAAATTTGGCCCTGATAATTTCTGTCAATCAGGCTGATTATGGCGTCAAACGCAGTTAGACCAGTTCCTGCGATGTGAATTTCGCTGTCGGATAGATATTTTTCTAGATTATCATTCCAAAAGTTTTTTTCAGAGTTCTTTAATTCAACGCCAGTTGCTAGAATGCAATGTTTATAAATTTGGTTATTGAAATAGAAATGTTGGTTAAATTTATCAATTTTAGTTATTTTTTGATGGATAAAATTATATTTGATGCCCTTGCTTTCAGCGAGTTTGCAGGTTTTTGCTATGGTGTCTTCTAGATATAGTCCATATAAAAGGCGTGGTGCGAAATCGCTGGCTTGATAAGAATAATTATTTTCTTTGAGCCAATCTAAAAAATCGTTCGGACTGTTGGCATCAAGGCTCATTTTAGCTGCTTCAACATTGAGAAGATGGTTGAAATTGCGAGTGGAATAGGCAATTCCTTTGCCTGAAAAAGAGTTTGAATCAAAAATGTCGATGATTAATTGAGTTTTGCTGTTATCAAAAAATTTTACTAAATTAAGGAAGGAAGCAACGCCGCTGGCGCCAAAGCCGATGATGGCGATGCGAATTTTTATGTTATTTTCTAATTCTGAACTTTGAAGGCGTTGTGATATTTCACAAAATAGGCGGCGCATGGTGCTGCTGGCTTTGGTGGTGAACAAAAATGGCAGTAAAGCGTGAATGAAAGAGGCTAAAGATGCAAACATCAAGTTCATGCTGTAATGCAGGGCATGACGAGCATGAACAAAATAAGATTCTCTAACGTCGCGTAGGTGCTGTGTAAAAAAGTTTTTTTTACAAAACATCACTGATGCTGGTGTATTTACATTCTAAAGCTTCAGCAACTGCAGCATTGGTCACTTTTCCTTTAAAAATGTTTAAACCATTTGCTAAATGTTTGTCTTCCTTCATTGCTTTTGCATAGCCTTTGTTTGCAAGGGCCAGTGTGAAAGGAAGAGTGGAATTTTCTAAAGCTTGGGTTGAAGTGCGAGCAACTGCTCCGGGCATGTTGGTGACGCAATAATGCACAACATTGTCAACAATGTAAGTTGGATTGCTGTGAGAAGTTGGTTTGCTGGTTTCAAAACAGCCGCCTTGGTCGATTGAAATGTCAACAATTACAGCACCTTTTTTCATTTTTTTAACAGTTTGTGCTGAAACTATTTTTGGTGCTGCAGCACCTGGAACTAAAACCGCGCCAATCACTAAATCAGCTTCAATAACGCTTTTTTCGATGTTTTCTGATGAAGCATAAATTAAAGATGCAGAATTGCCGAAAATGTCAGCTAAATAGCGGATGCGAGGCAGAGATCTGTCAAGAATTGTAACTTCTGCGCCCATGCCAATTGCAACTTTTGCTGCATTGGTTCCAGAAACGCCGCCGCCGATGATTACAACTTTTCCGCGCTCAACACCTGGAACGCCGCCAAGCAAAAGCCCGCGTCCGCCTTGAGTTTTTTCTAGTGCTTTTGCACCTGCTTGAATTGAAAGTTTTCCCGCAACTTTAGACATTGGGGCAAGTAAAGGAAGGGTTCCGTCATTTGCAGTGACAGTTTCAAATGCAACAGCAACACATCCAGAATCAATAAGATTTTTGGTAAGATGTGGCTCTGCAGCAAGGTGTAAGTAAGAGAAAACTACTTGGTCTTTTTTAATCATTTTACATTCATTTTCTTGTGGCTCTTTCACTTTTAAAATCATGTCTGATTGCTTATAAACTTCTTCTGCCGAAGCGACAATTTTTGCACCAGCTTTTTGATATTGTTCGTCGGTATAATCAATTGCAGCGCCAGCATCTTTTTGTACTAAAACTTGATGCCCAGCGTGGATTAATTCGCGAACTCCAGCAGGGGTTGCGCCAACACGATATTCGTGGTTTTTAATTTCTTTAGGAATTCCGATAATCATAATTTATAAATTAATTTTTGAAATTTTGATAATGTTACTTTCTTTTGAAGTTAGACTTGGAAAAAGCTCATATTCAAACTGAAATTTTTGTTTTGCAGCAGAAATTTCTTGAGATAAATTTTTTCCCTTCAAAAATAAACAATAGCCATCTTTTTTTAAGAATTTTGCTGTATAGTCAAGTAATTTGTTGAGTGGAGCGAAAGCTCTGGAAGTTATGCAGTCGAATTGAATCGCATCTAGTTCTTCTAATTTAGCTTGATGAACAAAAATCAGGTTGTTTGATAAAAGCTTGGCGCGCCTTAAAAATTCTGCCTTGCGGAAGGATTTTTCGATTAAATGAATTTCGCCTAAACCAAGAATTGACAAAATCATCCCTGGAAAACCAGCGCCTGAACCGAAATCGGCAAATTTGGCATTGTGGTTTGGAATATATTTTATTAACTGTGCGCTGTCAAGAATGTGGCGGTTCCAGATGTCTTCGATGGTTGATTTGCCAATGAAATTAAATTGTTGATTTTCTTTTAAAAGAAGAATCACAAAGTCTTCAAGGGCTTTGATTTGTAAATCATTCAAATTGTGAAATTTCTTGATTTCGTTTAGCGATAAATTTTTTTTATTTTCTAGTTGCATTTTATAAAAAATCTTAAAAAACAGTTTTTTTTGGGCTGAATTTTAGAATAATTGGTGCAACTATCAATAAAAACTTGACGCTAGAGAAAAATGATGGATATTTCCTTCAAGAAAAATTTTGAAAAATTATTAATCTAAATTTAAGTATGAAAATTTCTCCAAAAGTTAAAAATATTTTATCTCATTATGAAAGCGATAATGCTGGAACTAAAGCTAATATAGCGCGCATTTTGATGCATGGAAAACTGGCTGGAACTGGAAAAATGGTGATTTTGCCAGTTGATCAAGGTTTTGAACATGGCCCAGACAGAAGTTTTGCGGTTAATCCTGATGCTTATGATCCGCACTATCATTTTGAATTGGCAATTGACGCGGGTTTGAACGCTTATGCCGCGCCACTGGGCATGATTGAAGCTGGTGCTGACACCTTTGCTGGTGCGATTCCAACTATCTTAAAAGTTAATTCTTCAAATTCTTTACATAATGGTGGAACAGCTCCACACCAAGCTACTACTGCTTCGGTGAAAGATGCTTTGCGCCTTGGTTGCTCTGCAATTGGTTTTACAATTTATCCTGGAAGTGATGCAGCTTTTGACATGTTTGAAGAAATTCGTGAAATGGCGGAAGAGGCGAAATCTCATGGTTTGGCAGTGGTTATTTGGTCTTATCCA
The DNA here is from genome assembly GCA_964580715.1 of uncultured Rhizobium sp. Classification (GTDB taxonomy): domain Bacteria; phylum Pseudomonadota; class Alphaproteobacteria; order Rickettsiales; family UBA1997; genus UBA2645. The sequence goes on from CAZOKU010000024.1 coordinate 7,151, forward strand.
AGAGGTGGTGATCTTTCTAAAATTGGTGAAACCGCAATTGACATTTGTGCTTATGCGGCGCATATCGCGGCACTTTTAGGTGCGCACATTATTAAAGTTAAACCGCCGACTCAAGCTTTAGAAAATCTTGATGCAATTAAGGTTTATGAGAAATTGAAAATTCCGGTTTCAACTTTGGAACAAAGGGTTGCGCATGTTATGAAAGCTACGTTTAATCATAAAAGAATCGTAGTGTTTTCTGGTGGAAATGCTAAAACAGATCAAGAATTATATTCTGAAATTCGTGAGCTTTATAAAGGTGGTGCGCATGGCTCGATTATTGGCAGAAACACTTTCCAAAGGCCGAGGGAAGAGGCGTTGAAATTGCTAGAAAATATTATTCAGATTTATCAGGGTAAGTAAATAATAATAGTTTGGTATGAACGTGGGGACGGGGTCAGGAGACCCCGTCTCGCAATGTATGCATGAACGTCCAGGCGGGATTGCAAATCCCGCCTGAGCAAGTTCAGAAGACCTCGTCCTATATTTGGGCGAGTGATTATCTTTAGTGCTGGGCGGGATTTGTAATCCCGCCCTCATGTTCATGCCATTAATAAAGATATCTGGAATCTGCGTTTGTATTTCAAATGGATTGTTTACAAACGGATTGTTTAGCTATGACGGTTCTTTCAATTCAAAAATTATCAGTTAAATTTTTTAAAGATAATCACACAACTTCTGTGGTTGATGATATTTCTTTTGATTTAAATCGTGGTAAAATTACAGCTTTGGTGGGGCGAAGTGGTTCGGGGAAGTCGGTTACGGCGTTAGCACTTGTTGGGTTGTTGTTCAAGGCGAAAGTTAGTGGAAAGGTGATTTTTGAAGATAAAAATTTACTTGGTTTTGGTGAAAAAGAATGGTGCAAAATTCGTGGTAAAGAAATTGGGTTGGTGTTTCAGGATCCTAATGTGGCGCTTAATCCACTGCATAAAGTTGGTAAGCAAATTAAAGAAGCAATTATTATACATAATCCGAGAATTTCTGAAAAAAATTTAGCAAACAGATTGGATGAGTTGCTTAAAATTCTTGAGCTTGATTCAATTAAATCAAGGATGAATGATTATCCACATCAATTTTCTGGTGGACAAAAGCAAAGAATTATGATGGCGATTGCTTTGGCAAATAATCCGAAAGTTTTGATTGCTGATGAACCTACAACTGCTCTTGACGCTTTAACTCAAAATGAGATTTTGGAACTATTTTTGCGTTTAAAAAATGAGCTGGGGATTGCGATTTTGTTGATTTCGCATAATTTGCGTGCGGTTGAGAAAGTGGCGGATGAAGTTGTTGAGATTGCAGATGGAAAAATTAAAATGGAAAATTGGAAAAAGGGGCCAGGCTACTTTTTGCAAAAAAGTAGCCTGGCCCCTTTTTCCAATTTTTTGGAGGAGAAGGTTTTAGAGGTAAAAAATCTAGCGGCTTTGAAGATAAAAAATATCAATTTTAGTCTTTATAAAAATCATAATTTGGGAATTGTCGGGAAAAGTGGGTCGGGGAAATCTACGCTTGCGTTGGCTTTGTGTAATTTAATTAAACATAGTGGTGAAATTAAAATTTTAGGAAAAGAATGGCAAAAAGATGAGAGGTTTTTAAGAAGAAATTTACAAATTATTTTTCAGGATCCATTTTCAAGCCTTGATCCGAGAATGATGATAAAAGATATAATTGCTGAAGGATTGATAATTCATAAAATAAAATATCAAGAAAAAGATATTGATGAAATGCTGTTGCAGCTTGATTTGCCTGTTTTTATAAAAAATCGCTATCCACATGAATTATCTGGCGGGCAGCGCCAAAGAGTTGCAATTGCTAGGGCATTAATTTTAAAACCGAAAATTTTGATCTTGGATGAGCCAACTTCAGCGCTTGATGTTTATAGTCAAAATCAGATAATAAAGTTGCTTTTGGAAATGAAGAAAAGTCAAGAAATTAGTTATATTATAATTTCTCATGATGAGCATGTTATTTCACAAATTGCGGATCAAAGTTTGGTTTTGAAGTAAAGTTAAACTTTCTGAAAATAACAACCTCTTTTAAAAATTGTTTTAGAAGTCTTGATATTAAAGGCTTTATGGTTAAAATTGTTGATGTTATTAATTTTGTTTAACTTTCATGAAAAAGCCTGAATTGTTGCTTCCTGCTGGTAATTTGGATCGTTTGAAAACTGCTATTCTTTATGGGGCGGATGCGGTTTATTGTGGAACGCCGGATATGTCGTTGCGCGTTAAGTCGGGATTTACTTTGGAGGATGTGGTTGAGGGCATTAAATTTGCGCATGATCGGGGGAAAAAGGTTTATTTAACTCTTAATCTTTTTTCGCATAATAAGGATATTGAAAAACTGCCGCAATTTATTGAAACTGTTAAGGCGGTGAATCCTGATGGGTTGATTATTTCTGATCCAGGGGTTTTTCAATTTGTGAAGGAAAGGGCGCCAGAGCTTGAGTTGCACATTTCAACACAGGCGAATGTTTGTTCTTGGCTTACTGTTGATTTTTGGGAAAAGCAGGGCGCGAGCTTGGTGGTTATGGCGCGCGAGGTTTCATTTGAAGAACTGGCTGAAATTAGAAAAAAATGTCCGAATATCAAAATTGAAACTTTCATTCATGGCTCGATGTGTATGACTTATTCGGGTCGCTGTTTGTTGTCAAACTTTATGGCCGAACGTGGTGCTAATCAAGGGTCTTGTGCGCATTCTTGCCGTTGGGGTTATAAGTTAAAAATCAAGCTGAAAGATAACACTGAGCACGAAATTGAAATTAATGAAAATAACAAAGATTTATTTGATTTTTTCTTAGAGGAAGAAATTCGCCCCGGTGCTTTAATGCCGTTTGAAGAAGATGTTCATGGTTCTTATATTTTAAACTCAAAAGATTTATGTTTATTGCCAAAGCTCGATGAATATATCAAGCTGGGGCTTGATTCGTTCAAGGTTGAAGGAAGAAATAAAACTGAATTTTATGCAGGGTCGGTTGCCAGAGTTTATCGCGCGGCAATTGATGATTATATGCGTGATCCGCAAAGCTGGAAGGCGGAAGATTATATGGATGAAATCAATGCAGTAGCAAATCGCGGCTATAGTTTGGCTTTTCATGAGGGGCGTTTGACTAATCTGGCGCATGATTATGAAAGCACGGGTTCTACGGCTTTTTATGAATTTGCTGGAAAAGTGATTGGATGGGATGGTGATGATTTGTTGATTGAAGCTAAGAACCGCTTGGCTTCAGGGGATGTTTTGGAATTTTTATCGCCATTGCAAAGAGAGCCAATTTTGCTGAGAATTTATGAGTTTAATTATTCGCGTGATGGTAAAAAATGGCAAATCTCTGATGTTGTAAATGCTGGAGTGAAGCCAATGATTAAAATTCCAGCATCAGCATTCCACTTGATTGAAAAAGAAAAATTAAAAAAACTTTTGCCAGAATTTTCTTTGATCAGGAAAGAAAAAATGCTTGATGAATCAGAGCGTTTGAAAGTTGAATCAAGAGAGCTTTCTCACCAGTTAGAAGCTGGTGAAGTTCGTGAAGCAAAATATGAAAATAAACGCAAAAAATATTTTGCCGCGCTTGAATTGGGGGATGATAAAATTTCACCAAGAACTCCAAGGATAGGACAGGAAGGCTGCTGTGGCAAGGGCTGTAACGGTTGTTTAATTTTCTGGCATGATGAAAAATATGCTAAAGCAAGAGAGATCTTGAAGACAAAGAAGATTGGGGAACTTTTATAGCTTAAGATTTTTTGATGTCACGTCAGAGCTTGTACTTATTGTGGGATTGGGTCTTAAGACGACCATGTTTAACTGTTTATTTTCTCGCTTAGAAAATTGGGACATGAACGTGTGGAATGGGTCAGAGACCCATTCCCGCGAAGAGGTGATGCTTCAGAAACCTACATCATGTTTTGACAAGCTTAGAGTAACATTGAACGAAGAAGTTAAACCCACTTATTAATTAATTAAAAATACAAAGTGATAAAAGCAAAAGACCTCGCAATTTCGTTTTCTGGACGTGATATTTTTACTGATGGGAATTTTATTATAAATCGTGGCGATAAGGTTGGCCTGATTGGGCGTAATGGTAGTGGGAAGTCGACTTTTTTGAAGTTGATTTTAAAGAAGTTGGAGCCGGATGAGGGTTTGATTGAAATTCCGCGCGGCTATAGAATTGGGCATTTGGAGCAACATATTCATTTTACGCATAATACGGTGATGGATGAAATTTGCAGTGTGTTGCCGGCGGATCGCGAGCATGAAGCGTGGAAGGGCGAAAACATTTTATATGGGCTGGGGTTTTCTTATGAAGATTTGGAAAAAGATCCTAAGCAATTTTCTGGTGGTTATCAGGTGAAATTAAATTTGGCAAAGTTGTTGTTGATGGAGCCGCAGATGTTGTTGCTGGACGAGCCGACCAACTATCTCGACATTCACTCAATTCGCTGGTTGAAAGAATTTTTGCTGGCATGGGAAGGTGAGTTAATTTTGATTACGCATGATCGCGCTTTTATGGATCAAATTATCACGCACACCTTGATAATTCATCGTCGGCAATTTAAAAAACTTCCCGGTAACACGCAGGGCGTGCGTGAGAAAATTGCTGCGGCGGAAGAGCTTTATGAAAAAACTCGGATTAATGAAGAAAAACAAAGGCAGGTTACGGAAGATTGGATTAAGCGTTTTGGTGCGAAAGCAAGTCAGGCGAGCCGCGTGCAATCAAGGGTTAAAATGCTTGAAAAACAGGATGTGAAGGAAAAACTTGAAACCATTCAAAATTTGGATTTTGAGTTTAATCATCTGCCTTATGGAAGTAAGGAGAATATGGTGGAAGTTGAAAATCTGGCTTTTGGTTATAATCCTGAATTGCGCTTGATTAATAATCTTTCATTTAAAGTTGAAAATGGTGATAAAATTTGTGTTATTGGAAAAAACGGTAAAGGAAAATCAACTTTGCTGAAGCTTATCACGCAAGATTTGGCGCCGCTTCGGGGCAGTGTTAAAATTAATAATAAAGTTGAAATTGGTTATTTTGGGCAGATGAATATTGATCGTCTTGATTCTCAATTATCAATTTATGAAGAGTTGCAAAAAACGGATGATAGATTGCCGCAGACCAGAATCCGTCGGGTTTGCAGCAATATGATGTTTTCTTCAGATTTAGCGAATAAGCGTATTGGGGTTTTGAGTGGGGGAGAAAAAAGTCGCGTAACTTTAGGGAAAATTTTGCTTAAAGGGGTGAATTTGTTGTTGCTGGACGAGCCCACAAACCACTTGGATATGGAGAGTTGTGACTCGCTTTTAGAAGCGATTCAAAATTTTGAAGGTGCGGTGATTATGGTCACTCACGATGAGGCATTTTTACATAAAGTGGCGAATAAATTGATTATTTTTGATGATAATAAGACGTTCACTTATGAAGATAGTTATGAGTTTTTCTTGAAGAGAGTGGGGTGGAAGGATCAGTAATTTTGTTGTGAGAGTGCTTGTAAATTAAAAAAATGTAAATACAGTTTTACAGGTTTTTAATAAAAATAAAGTGGTATGTCAAAATTAACTATAGAAATTCCTGATTCATTACATCGTGCGGTTAAGTCTATGGCTTCGGCGCAGGGTGAAACTATTAAAGATTTTTTTATTGAAGCAATTTCAGAAAAGTTAAAAAAATCTGCAAAATTAAAACCAAAAAAAGAAATAAAAACTGCTAGCAAAACCAAGAAAAATATGAAAAAAACCAAAGCAAAAAATTCAAAATATATCACTGAGAAAGAAGCGGATAGAATGCTTAAACCTTATTTAATGCGAATGATTCAGCGGATTGAAAGCGGAGAAGAGGAAACTTATGATTGGGAAGATGTTAAGTCTGAATTAAAAAAAATATAATTTTAACCATAATACTCCACGAAAATGCCTATAAAATTATCTCGTCGTCTTGTAAAAGAATTAAAAATCTTAAAAAGAAAATTTGTAAACATAGAAGAAGATCTTGATGCTATATTCTCTAAATTGTCAGTTGGAACAATTATTGGTAATAGAATTCAGGAATTTAAAGGTTTAGAAATTTATAAAGCTAGAGTTCGAAATTCGTCTAGCAATATTGGTTCCAGAGGTGGTTTTAGAGTAGTTTATTATATTAGAAGACCAAATAATGAAATTATTGCATTATCAATTTATTCTAAAAACCAAAAACAAGATATTTCAAAAAAGGAAATTTTGGAAATTTTAAAGCAAGAAAATTTAGTTGAGTAGATTTTGATTTTGTATGAATTTATGGGAGGGGTTACAAACTTTTTCCAGCATTAAAAATTTTAAAACAAGAAAATTTAATTTAATGAAAAAAACTTTAACAATCGCAATTGACGGGCCTTCTGCTTCTGGCAAAGGAACTTTGGCAAAAAAAATTGCTCAGCATTTTGCTTTGGCTTATTTAAACACTGGCGGAATATATCGCTTGGTGGCATTGCGCCTGATTAATTTTCGTCAGGATCAGGATTTGGATGACGTTATGCTGAGCTTGTCGAAGCATGATTTAAGCGACGAGGAAATTTTATCTCTAAGCAAAAATATTTCAGAAGATGATTTGGAAAGCGAGGCATTACACACAGAAAAGGTTGGCGCTGTAGCTTCTATAATTGCTAAAAATCCGAAATTGCGCGCCGCACTTTTTGATTTTCAGCGTAATTTTGTTGAGGCTGGAAAAAAAGAAAAAAACGGTTGCGTGCTTGACGGGCGTGACACTGCAACGGTAATTTGTCCAGATGCTGATTTTAAATTTTATGTAACTGCTGATGTTGAAATCCGCGCTGAAAGGCGTTTTAAGCAGTTAGGCCCAAAAAGCTCTTACGAAGAAATTTTAGCACAATTAAAAAAACGCGATGAAAATGATTTGAATCGTAAAGACGCGCCGCTTATGATTGCAAAAGATGCTGTTGTAATTGACAATGGTAAGCTTACAATTGAAGAAGGTTTTCAAAAAATGTTGAATGTAATTAGTAATAAAAATGCCTAGTTTTGAGTCTCCGTTTGATCTTGATGCAGCAAGAGAAAGAATTGATGGTTTCTGTAAAGAATTTCCTGCTATAGAAGTAGAAGTAGAAAAAAAGAAAAATCGTCTAAGAACAAAATATGCGGGTCATTATGATAATTTAGAAGATTTTGTTGATTATAAAATATCAGAGCTTCTTGGATTGAGTAAAATTAATGAGCATGATGATGGAAGAGTGACTTTTGGTCCCAGAAAGTCTGATGAAATAAAAAAAATGCCAAGATCGTCAGCAAGTCTTTATGAGGCTATTACTAAAGAATTGGAAAAAGGTGATGGCAGTTCTTCTTCTGAATTTCTGAAGCATTTAAAAAGTTTACAAAGATATATAAATCATACAATAATTTCTAAATTAAAATCATATAAAGATATTGAGGATGCAGAAAAACAATATGAATATGCGTCTTGGTTGAAAGAAAATCTAGAAGATTTCTATTTGTCTGGTTTGGAAGAAGAAGTGAATTTATTGATAGAAATATCAGCGGAAAAAGGTTATGGTCCAGCTTGTTTAGAGTGCGCCAATATTTGTATTAATGAAGGAGGTAGTGCATATAGAGCCATATATTTGGCTGCTAGGGCACTTAGATCCTCTGATCTTGATGAAGAAGAAAGAGATGATGCCATAGAATTGCTTCGTGAGTATATAGAAAAGCCTCCATTTTCTGATGATATAGGTTTATGGAAATATGAAAAAAAAGAATTAATGTTTATAATTGGAGCTGTTAAAGAGTTTTGTCCAGATATTGATATGCTGAATCCAGATTGTAAATTTATTAAATCATTGCTTGATAATACTGAGTCTGAGCAGATAAAGATTATTCTTGCTGATTTTTTAAAGAAAAAAGTTTCATTTGTGAAGTTAAATGATGTAACTTCTATTGAAGGAATTGAGATAATTGATTCTAGTGGTATGAAGGAGTATGGATATGCTGTTAGAGTTGGTTTTACTAGAAGAGATAAAGAATTGTTACATGAAGTTTTAGAAAAGACTATACTAGATAAAGATCTTAGACCTCTAATAAAAGATGGCTATATTAAAGATTATCATATAGGCATAGGCAGAAAAGATGCAGAGTTTATAATGACTAAGCTAAATACTACAAAGATAGTATTTGATAGTGCTGTTGCTTCTTCTTTAAGGACTGTTATTTTTGAGGATGGTGGTGCTGGTGTAGGCGTTGGTATGGCTGTTGATAACACGACATCACAATTTTCAACACTAACAGCCAAGCTTGAGGGTGGAATTAGTATTCCTTTAAAAAATTCTAAAGAAAATGTTGCGGGGTTACATTAAGCCTGAATGTTTTTAAATAATTTATTAATTACTTTTAAATGAAAAACTTACAAAAAATAAATCGTTGTTTAATTTCGGTTTCAAATAAAACTGGTATTGTTGAGTTGGCTAAATATCTGGTTGGAAAGAATGTTGAGATAATTTCAACAGGTGGAACTTATAAATTGCTTAAGGAAAATCAAATCAAAGTGAAGGAAATTTCTGAATTTACGCAATTTCCTGAAATGATGGATGGGCGTTTGAAAACGCTTCACCCTAAGGTTCATGGTGGTTTGTTGGCGGTTTTAGATAATGAACAACATATAAAACAGGCGCAAGAAAATGGCATTCATTCAATTGATTTGCTGGTGGTGAATCTTTATCCGTTTGTTGAAACTGTAGCAAAAACAGATGATGCGGAAGAAATCATTGAAAACATCGACATTGGTGGGCCTGCGATGGTGCGTTCTGCTGCGAAAAATTTTGCTTTTAAAACGGTGATAACTGACGCTTCTGATTATAAAAATTTGATTGAGGAACTGGAAAAAAATCATACAGAATCATCATTTGAGTTTAGACAAAAAATGGCGGTTAAAGCTTTCCAAAACATTGCGGAATATGATTTGGCGATTGCTAGTTGGTTTAATAAAGAAGCTTCTGCTGATTTTGTGCTTAAAGGAAGTTTGAAGCAAGAATTGCGATATGGTGAAAATTCTCATCAAAAAGCGGCGGTTTATTCAAATTCTAAGCATGGCATTGTTAATGCTAAACAGTTGCAGGGCAAAGAATTAAGCTATAACAATTTAAACGATTCTGATGCGGCTTATAATTTGGTTTTAGAGTTTCAAACTGCTGCTTGTGCGATTATAAAACACGCCAATCCATGTGGAGTTGCAATTGGAAAAAATTTAGAAGAGGCTTATGATCGCGCGCTTTCTGCTGATTCTAAAAGTGCGTTTGGTGGAATTGTGGCACTTAATGGAAAAATTGAAGAAGCTTTGGCAGAGAAGCTTTCGCAGATATTTTTTGAAGTGATTATTGCGAAAGAAATTTCAGAAAAAGCTTTTGAAATTTTATCAAAAAAGAAAAATTTAAGAATTTTAATTGCAGATTTTGTTACAACCATTGCACCGCAAGTAAAAACAATATCTGGTGGGTTTTTGATACAAGATTTGGATCATAAAAAAATTCAAATTTCTGATTTAAAACAAGCAAGCAAAGTTGGTGTTAAAGAAACAGAAATTGAACAATTGATTTTTGCGATGTCGGTTTGTAAACATGTGAAATCAAATGCAATTGTGATTGCAAATAATTTTCAAACAGTTGGTCTTGGAGTTGGCCAAACCAGCCGAGTTGATTCATGCGAAATCGCTTGCAAGAAAGCTTCTGATTTTGTGAAAAACCAAGCGGATAAATCTTTATATTTAGCTTCTGATGCGTTTTTTCCTTTTGCTGATAACATCGAAATTGCGGCAAAATTTGGCGTGAAAGCAATTATTGCGCCGCAAGGTTCAATGCGTGATGCGGAAGTGATCGCCAAAGCTGATGAAAAAGGAATCGCGCTTTATTTTATTGAATCGCGACATTTTAGGCATTAATTATTTCTAAAGCCTTACGATGAAGTTCTTGATTTGCCGAAGCTAAAATTTTTACGCCTGATTTTAGCTGTGGATCGTTTCCTTCCCAATTGGTGATGACCCCGCCCGCCATTTCTATGATGGGAATTAGTGCGGCGTAATCATAAACTTTTAATCCAGGGTCAAGAATTAAGTCAACGAAACCTGAAGCAAGCAGGGCGTATAAATAGCAATCTCCGCCGTAAACTACGCCGCCAAAATTTTGATATTTAGTTTGCGCTGCAACTTTAGCGAAAATTTTTTCATCATTATTTTTGAAGAAAAAAGGAGAGGTGGTGCAAAGTATTGCTTCACTTAATTCGCCGACATTTTTTCTGGTAGAAATTTTTTTACCATTAAGCCACGAGCCTTGATTTGTAATGCCGATCCATCTTTCGCCAGTTATTGGTTGATTCATGATTCCAAGCAAAGGTTTTTCTTGGTGATAAAGAGCGATTAAAGTGCCGAAGCTAGGGCGTCCGATGATAAAAGATGAAGTGCCGTCAATTGGGTCGATAATCCATTTAAATTCAGATTTTTCATTATGATTGCCAAATTCTTCGCCGATGATTCCGTGATGTGGAAATTCTGCGATAATTTTTTGGCGCAAAATTTCTTCAATTTCGCGATCAGCTTTGGTTACAGGGCTTTCATCCTCTTTTTTGATTTCGCCATTTGGTAAGCGAAAATATTTTTTAGCAATTTCTGATGAAATATCCGCAAGATTATGGGCGAAATTAATGGTTTTTTGGTCGATCATTTTTAATAGAGAAAATTTTATTATCGAATTTTTGAAATCTATCTCAAAATTTTTATATCAAAACTAAAATTTAGTGATTAATTTGGTAAGTATCCTAGGGCACACAAAAAACTCGGTGTCATGTCAGAGCCTGTCGAAGGATGCTTAAGGAATCTGAGGCTCGAAGCATCCTTCGACAAGCTCTGACATGACACCGAGTTGTGCATGAATGGATAATTGCCATTAATTTTATATAACAAGATCGTCTTATTTGAAGTGACGATGTTTTTTTTAACCAAAATAGGTTTTTTATGAAGGAAAGAATTGCGATAATCGCTGGTTTTAGATCGCCTATGGGCAAGGCTGGTGGGGCTTTAAAAAATCTTACAGCACATGATTTAGGTGCGCGCATCGCCAGAGAAGTGGTGATTCGTTCAAAAATTGATCCAAATTTAATTGATGAAGTTATTGTGGGTAACGTGGCACAACCCGCAGAAGCGGCTAATATCGCGCGAGTTATTGCACTTAAAGCTGGTTTACCAGAAAAAATTCCAGCTTATACAGTTCATCGCAATTGCGCTTCTGGAATGGAGTCGATGACTTCGGCTGCTACAAAAATTTTAATGGGCGAGGCTGAAATTATTCTTGCGGGCGGCGTTGAGTCAATGAGCAACATTCCGCTTTTTTATAATAAGAAAATGACGGCGCTTTTTGCTAATTTGTTTAAAGCAAAAACTTTGCAGCAAAAAATTGCAACAATTCTAACTTTTAGATTCAATTATCTTTCACCAATTATTGGCTTAACTCAAGGTTTGACTGATCCAATCTCGGGTTTGATTATGGGTTGTACGGCAGAAAATGTTGCGAAAGATTTTTCAATTTCGCGCCAAGAACAAGATGAATTTTCACTTAGAAGCCACAGATTAGCAGAAGCAGCAATTAAAAAAGGAATTTTTAGGGAAGAAATTATTCCAGTTTTTAATAATGATGAAAAAAATTCGGTAATGGTTGAAGAAGATGAAGGGGTGAGAAAGGGCCAGAAAATTGAAGATTTAGCTAAATTAAAACCATATTTTGAAAAAGTTACGGGAACTGTAACCGTTGGAAATTCTTCACAGATCACGGATGGCGCGGCTTTTGCGATTTTGATGAAAGAGTCGAAGGCGAAAGAATTAGGCCTTGAAGTGCTTGGTTATATCAGAGAATTTGCTTATGCTGGTTTGGATCCTTCGCGCATGGGGCTTGGTCCGGTTTTTGCGGCGAAAAAAGTTTTTGATAAAACTAATTTTTCTCTAAAAGATATGGAATTAATCGAAATCAATGAAGCCTTTGCAGCACAAGTTATAGGCTGCAAAAAAGCTTTTGCTTCAGATGAATTCTGCCAAAAACATTTCGGCCGAAACGCCTTTGGTGAAATTAATGACGACATTTTAAACGTAAACGGAGGCGCTGTAGCATTAGGCCACCCAGTTGGAATGTCTGGTGCAAGAATAATAATTCACTTACTGCGTGAATTAAAAAGACAGGGCAAAAACCGCGGTCTTGCCAGCCTCTGCGTTGGCGGCGGGCAGGGTGGTGCAGTAATTCTTGAAATTTAATTTTTTAGATTCAGCAATTAAAAATCTATTAAGGTCAGGCATTTAGTGGTCTAAGCCCATTTTTGGTTGTAAATTTGATTTTTTGCAATTAGAGTAATAGTTCTTTTGGCGTTATATTTCAAAGTTTGATATAAATTTTTGTTATTTTTAAGCGCTAATTTCAATATTTTTTTATAAATTATGACAAAAGATACGGTAGATACGGTGCATTTTAAAGAAGTTAGAGAAAAACTTATGAAATGGCAGAATAGAGAAATGAGAGCAAGAAAAACTATTCCTACTGAAGACTACGAATCAATACCATATGACGAAACAGTTGCTAGAAGAGCAATGCAACGGGAAGTTTCTAGAATATGCGAAGAAGTAATGGCAGTTCACGAAGGAAGATCAGGCAAATTGGTATTGGATTCATTACGAACTCTTTGTGAAGAAATGTTTCCTCCAAATTTAAAAGAACTTGAGGTTTACGATATTCCCTTGGGTCGTGACTTAAAAGCTTCAGATATCCTTCGCAGATTAACAGATTTAAAAGTATTATTTTTAATGAACTGTGAACTAAAAGGAATGCCAAACCTTCGATCTTTTGATCAATTGGAAGAAGTGTGCTTCTCTTCTAATTTAAAACTTAACCAAAAGAATTGGGCTGAGTTTTTGCCTTCTCAAATTAAAACATTGCTTATGCAAACTTGCATTGGCATAAAAACTATTGATGATTCTATTGTAAGATTACAAAAATTAGAGTATCTTAATCTAAGAGGTGTTTTTATTGAAGAGATATCGCCACTTATGGCGGAATTATCAAATTTAAAAGAATTAAATATTTCTGTAACAGAAAATGCTCTTGAGAATTTAACAAAAATTATTGAAGAAGGAGGATTATCAGGCATAGAAGAAATTCATTTTTTTCAAGAAAATGATTTTGGAGAAGATTTGGATCAAGAAGATTTGGATGAATATGCACTAAAATGTAAAAATGCGCCTCAAGAACTTCCTGAAAGATTTCTTGAGGCTTTAGCTTTAAGAGCTGCTGAAGCTTTAAGAGCTGCTGAAACTGGAGCTGCTGAAACTGGAGCTGCTCCGATATTGATTTCAGTTAATAATAAAAAAATTGATTATATAGATACAAAAAGAATCAAAACCAATACTGGAACAAATACTGGTGCTGCAACGGGTGGTGGTGGAGTTGGTGTTGGTGCGACTGTAGCAGCAGTTGATGGTAGTACTGGGTTAGGCGGTATCAACAC
>CAZOKU010000025.1:0-11934 GCA_964580715.1 uncultured Rhizobium sp.
CACCCCTCCTCGATTCGCCTTTGGCTCATCGATCCTCCCTCAAGGGGAGGATGATTAGACCGAGTCCCGCGCTAGGCGGAATTTGCAATTCCGCCTATTGGTTAATACCATAGTTTAAACATTTGAAAAACAGACGGGCGGAGTTACAAACTCCGCCCAGCATCAGAACTTTAATTCATTAAATTAGAAATATGAAATTTGCTTTAATTTTACCAGAAATTATTCTTTTTAGTGGTGCTTTGCTTATTTTGATGTTTGATGTTTTTTTGAGCAAAAGGTTCAAAGAGTTTTTTTATTTTTCGCATCTGGCGTCTTTGATGGTTTGTGCTGGTGCTGTTTTGTTTTCAATTCATAATTTCATTACGCCAGAAGTTGCTTTTAACAATATGTTTTCTAGCACTAGCTTTACTGCCTTTGCCAAGATTATCATGATTGCGCTGTTGATTTTTGTGATCTTAATTTCTCTTAATTTTGTTTTATCAATTAAAAAATTCAGCGCCGAATTTTTAGCGCTTTTGATGATTGCAACAGTTGGTGGCATGATTTTGCTTTCGGCAAATGATTTTTTGGTGTTTTATTTAGGGCTTGAACTGCAGGCGCTTTCGCTTTATCTGCTTGCGGCGCTTAAACGTGATTCAAAAAAATCTTCAGAATCTGGGGTTAAATATTTTGTTTTGGGTTCAGTTGCATCGGGAATTTTGCTGTTTGGAATTTCCATGATTTATGGCTTTGCTGGAACCACAAATTTCACGGCTTTAAACGATCTTTATCAGGGAAAATTTGACACAATTCCAGTTAATGTGATGTTTGGTTTTGTTTTGGTGATCACTGCAATGTTTTTCAAAATTTCTGCCGCCCCTTTCCACATGTGGACTCCTGATGTTTATGAAGGCGCGCCAACAATTGTTTCATGCTTCTTTGCAACTGTGGTGAAATTTAGTGCGGTTTTAGTTTTAATGAAATTGTTTTTGAATGTTATAATTGGCTGGCCTGGCATTGAAAAAATCTTTACTTTTGCTGCAATTTTATCTCTTGGAATTGGTTCTTTTGGAGCAATTTTTCAAACTAACATCAAAAGGCTGTTGGCTTATAGCTCAATTAGCCATGTTGGGTTTATACTTCTGGCTATTTCTGCTTTTAACCGCGATGGTGCTGCTGCCTGCACTCTTTACATGATAATTTATGCCACAATTTCACTTGGAACTTTCGGCTTTTTAAATTTGCTGCAAAGCACAAAAGAAATTGAAAGTGACGCAGAAGATGAAAAAATTTTTGCGATTTCTTCGCTTTCTGGGCTTGCTAAAACTAATCCTGCTATGGCTTTTGCTTTGGCGGTTTTAATGTTTTCAACTGCGGGAATTCCTCCTTTGGCTGGCTTTTTCTCTAAATTTTATGTTTTAGTTGCAATTATTGAGCGTGCTTCTTTTGTGGTTGCGTCAATTGCTGTTTTGTTTAGCGTGATTTCGGCTTACTATTACCTGAAAGTGGTGAAGGTTATGTATTTTGACGAACCGAAAAAAGATGTTATGCAGGTTGCTGACATTCAAAACATTAAAATTGTGGTGTTATTTTTTGCAATTTTTAATTTGGTTTTTTTGGCATTTCTGCAGCCAATTCACGGCCTTTTGACAAATTTTTTATCTTTTAATTAATGATTCCACTAAAGTTTTTCAAACAAGATAAACCTTTAAAAGGTGAAGTTGAAGTTGCTGGTGATAAATCGATTTCACATCGCTCTTTAATTTTTTCCGCACTTGCGCATGGCGAAAGCAAAATTGTTGGACTTCTTGAAGGTGAAGATGTTTTAAAAACCGCTGCAGCACTTCGCTTGATGGGAGTTGAAATCAACAGAAATGCTGATGGAACTTGGATTGTTAATGGTTCTGGAGTTTTAGGTTTGCTTGAACCAGCTGATGTTTTAGACATGGGAAATTCCGGAACGGCGGCGCGCCTTCTTGCTGGACTTGTCACACCTTATAACTTCACTAGTTTTTTTTCTGGTGATGCCTCTCTTAGAAAACGGCCAATGGGACGGGTTTTTGAGCCAATTAAACAATTTGGTGCAAAAATTATTGCAAGGCAAAATAATTTGATGCCTTTTGCTGTTGTTGGTGCGAAAGATCCGCTGCCAATTGAATATCAAATGAAAGTTGCATCAGCGCAAGTTAAAAGCTGTATTTTGCTTGCTGCGCTTGGAACGCGCGGAACTACAACAATTATTGAACCAGAAAAATGCCGTGATCACACGGAAATTATGATGAAATATTTGGGTTTAAAAATTTCTACGCAAGATATTGAGATTGCTGGCAAAATTGGCAGTAAAATTTCTTATTCTGGGGTTAATGGATTTGATGCTAAAGATTTTTTTGTTCCCGGTGACATTTCTTCTGCGGCGTTTTTGATTGTTGCAGCTTTGCTGGTTAAAAATTCTAAAATTACGATTAAGAATGTTGGCGTAAATCCGCTTAGAGTTGGAATTATCACCAGCTTGATTGAAATGGGTGGGAACATTTCGCTTCAAAATGAAAGGATGGTTGGGGGCGAAAAAGTTGCTGACATTCTTGTTGAATCAAGTGAATTGAAGGGAATTGAAGTGCCTGCGGAACGTGCGGCAAGCATGATTGATGAATATCCAGTTTTTGCTGTTGCTGCGGCAAATGCTGTTGGAGTTACCAAAATGAACGGTCTTGCTGAGTTGAAGGTTAAAGAAAGCAATCGTTTGTTGATGATTGCAGAAAATTTAGAAAAATGTGGCGTGAAATTAAAAATGGGCGATGATTATTTGGAAGTTGCTGGTGGAATTGTTCAAAATAAAGAGGTGATAAAAGTTAAAACTGCGATGGATCACCGCATTGCGATGTCGTTTTTGGTGATGGGAATGATGATGGAAAATGGTGTTGAGGTTGATGATTCTTCAATGATTAAAACTAGTTTTCCGCAGTTTGAACAAATTATGTCTTCACTTTAATATATGTCGATTACAATCAAAACAAAATATTTAAAAGATTTAAGATGCGAGTCTGTGCATGTTAAGTCTGGAGCACATTTAATCACGGATGCGCCAGTTGATAATAATGGTAAGGGTTCGTCTTTTTCGCCGACTGATTTGCTTGCAACTTCACTTGCATCTTGCATGTTGACCATTATGGGAATTGTGGCGCAAAGACATGGCTTAAACATTGATAACACTAAATGTGAAGTGACAAAAATTATGTCAGCTGCGCCGAGAAAAGTGGCGGAGATTATCGTTACATTTACTTTCGCAAAAAATAATTTTAGTGAGAATGAAAAAAAATTGCTGGAACATGCCGCACACACCTGCCCTGTTGCTTTAAGCTTGCATCCTGATTTAGAAAAAAAAGTTATTTTTAATTTTTAGCTTTCGCAAATATCAAGAACATAAAGGCGCTGTTGTAAATCAAATTTTTTGTTGAAATTTTGGTTTGCAACAGTGCCTTTATGTGTTTTGGTATAAACCATTTAAAATACAATCCCAAATTATCTCTAAAAAAATCTAGCACTATAAGAAATGCTGGTTAGTTTCTTTATTTATGGCACTGTCGCAAATCAAAATTTTCTAAGAAATTTCTGATTTGCGACAGTGCCTTATGTGATAAATAACTTTTCATTTCCCGTGAGAATAAACAATTCAAACTTTCGTGCATTTTCAATTATTGAATTATCTGTGGTTCTTTTGGTTATTGGCCTGATGGTTGCAGGAATAACGAATGGTTCTATCTTCTATGGTAAATTCAAATTAAGTGGTGCGGCCAACCTAACAAATGGAGCGTCTTTTAGATCAATGCCTGGGCTAATATTTTGGGTTGAAAGCACCTCAGAAAAAAGTTTTGCTTATGGCACCACAAGCTTTGTTGATTTAGAAACTCCAGAAAATAATCAGGCAATTGGAATGTGGAATCCAATAAATCCGCAACGAGCAACAGCATATGCTTCTCAAGCCACATCTAACTATCAGCCTTTATATGTTGCAAACGCAATAAATGGTCTGCCGGCCCTTTTATTTGATGGGGTTGATGATTTTTTTTCGATTTCTGACACTAAATTATTTGCTGGCTTAGGTTCTTATACAACATTCGTTGTGTTTAGTTCAAATATCGTAACTAATGGCCTTTATAACCTCATTAGATCTGAGTGGGGAGCGATTTCAAGAATATCTGGAAATGGCAGCGCCATTAAATGTGCTAGATATGCCATGAACAGCAATAACACATGGGTTGGATCCGACAATCCAGTTGGAGCCCCTTCTATAGAAGCTTTTAAACCAACTTTTTGCACTAGCATCTATAATGGATCAAACTTAATGGGATATACTAATGGCGCAAACCCTGATACGGCAGATGCGATTTCGGGTAATATTATTAATTCTATCACTTCACTTTCAATTGGCTCTCTAGCTGGAACATCCGAGTTTTTTTCTGGATATATTGGCGAAATTATTATTTTTAATCGTGATTTAACCTCAGATGAATTAGATGAAGTTCATAGTTATCTAAAACAAAAATGGGGAATTAAATAATCTGAATTAATTATTCAGAAACGTTTTGTTGTAAAAATATGAGCCGCGGTAAAGCATTAAATGAAGCTGCCGAAAGAAGATTGAGCTTTATAAGAAATGTAATTTTTTTAAGCAACAATCAGCCTTTTGAAGATTTAAAAAAATTATTAGTTTCCACTGCAAAAGAATCTTTTGAAATGCTGGTTTTGTTAGAAATGGAAATAATAGATCTAGCAGCAGTTATCAATCATCCAAGCATAGAGGAACTTCCAAGAAAAAAGCTGCTTTTGAATAATCTCTTTAATTTCCTTTTTGTGGTTTTCTTAAAAGAAGAGAGCAATGAAGACTGCCTGTTATATGTTAAAAATTGTAGTAAATTTGATGTGATTTTCAATGAATTGTCAGAGTATGTAAATATTCATAAAAACAGAGTATTAATAGATCTTTTTTGCAAAGAGAGTGCTGGAAGAGATAGTTTGATTATTGAGCTTAATAAAATATTGAAAGTTCACGCTGAAACTAGTGAGCTTAATCTTGATGAGATTTATGAAATCTTTTCTAAAGAAGATGAATCATATGATGTTGATATTTTAAGAATAATAAGCAAGTTGTCGGAATCTGAAAATGTTAATAAAATTTTTTATAATGAAAGAAGCCTGCTTTTTCATGCTCTTACAGAAAATAAATTAAGTGCTGCGATTTTATTGATAAAAAAAGGAGCAACAATTAGAGAAGCTGAAAAAATAGAAATTTTAGAAAAAACTATTATTGATGGAAATAAGACAATATTTCAACTTACACTTGATTGCGTTAACAAAATAGATCACACAAATTACACAATTATTGACACAGCATTAAAACTCAAAAAATTTTCATTTGCATTAATGTTTTTAGAAAAAATTTATGAAGAATTTTTAGACAAAATATCACCAATTGAATTTTCTGATTTAGAGTCGGTTTATTCTCCAGCAACTCTTTTAAGTGATTCATCTATTGATTCAGGATCAGATGAAGATGGTAAAACATATAACGAGAAGGAAATTTTAGCAAAAGATTTGTTTAGATTTTTCAACAAATATAGCAAAACTTCACCAGAAAATGCCGCTGTTCTTTTTGCAACAATAATCAAATTTTGTGATCAAAAAGAATGTGTTGAACAATTTTTTAGCGAAGTAAAAAAAGTTGGAAGAGAGCTTTTTTTAGGAATAAAAGAAAAAATTGAAGAAGATTTCGATTATCTTTGTCAACAAAAAAGAACTTATGACGCGTTTTTGATGTTAAAAGTTTGTAAAATTTTGAATCAAGAATACAGCAAAACAACTTCATATGATGCCAGAGAAAAATCACTGGCCGTTAAAACTATCAAAAATTCATCAGACCTTTTTGAATTGATGCACCTTGCAAATGAGAGAAGAGATTTGTTTGAAAAACATCATACAGAGCAAAAAATATTACAGTCTAAGGATGCTATTTTACACCTAACTAGAATTGCAGAAGGTGATCAATCTTTCAGACAATCACCTTTTTTATCAGCTAAAAAAACCCCCAGAAGTTCACTTAGAACTATAAGCGATTCAAGCGAAAGTGCCTCATCTTCTGGATCTGGTGCAAGCATGCCTTCTAGAAGGTCTAGCATAGAAGGATTTGATCTTCCTCCAACTGCTTGCGCTGTTCCATCAACGGTTGTTGAAATGGCTGGCGCTGGATGCTCAGCTTCACAGTTGAAAAAAATTTCAGCGCCAACAAACCATTCACTTTCAGGATTGGATAAATTTATGCAACGTCTAACAGATTTTAGCTCTGAAATTGCAACCATGTCCAGAGCAACTTTATCTAGAGGCGGTGGCGGATTTGCTGTTGGAAGATAGGCTGGTGTTGTTTGTAAACTTATGCCGCTATAACGCTAAGAATATTCATAAACAATGATCAATGTTAAAACGCCAATTCGGGATAAAAATTGCTAGACTAATTCATCGAAACTCTTACTATGGCATAGCTTGAAGCTATTAAAGCTGTTTTAATTAGAAGCTTTATTAACTAAGCTTTATTATACCAAAAAATTTATAATGCGCGAATATACAGTAGGAAAAAGCATAACTCCACAAGCGTTAGCAGGTGAGCTAGAAGCTGCAATCGAAAAAAATGAAGTTGAAAAAGTAGCGTTGATTATCAAAAAGAAACCTGAAGTTTTTCTTTTAATCACTAATCCAGACGTAATAAATGAATCCACAAAAATTGAAACTCTTAAAGCAATTATGTTGGATCATAGAAGTCAACCTATTAAGAGTAATATTGAGTATGTATTACAAAACTGCATTCTAAATAATTCACAGTTAGATTCTTTATTTGAGAAAAGAATTATACCAAAAGATATTACTTTCAAAGGCGGAAACAATTTTTTTCATATAATAGCTATCAAACGCGGCATTCATTATTTTCCTTATTTTTGCGAACACTTTCCAAAATTATTAACCACAAAAAACTCTGCTAGATGTGATCCATTAAAATTAACAATAGATTTAATGAAGCTAAAAAATTTAGCTCACTTAGTAATCCCTTTGATACTTAACACTGCACCAATGACTTTTCTAGAAGAAGATTCTATAACAGAAGAAGATAGAAAAAGAGCCATAGATTCACATAGTCTTGAGTCAATTGCAAACCTTTTGAAAGGTGAATTTGTTTTTCATGCCCTTGATTTAAATCGTTATTCATTTGTTGGGGCTTTATTATCAGCAGAATCAGCTCCATATTTTATGCTTGATGCTATAACACCAAAAGTATCAGAAGAAATATCATACAAATCTGAACGATTTATTCGCGCAAAATTTATTGAGGCAATAAAACTTTATGCTAGAAAAGGTAACTTTGAAAAACTTAATCAAATAAAAGCATCCTTTTCTGCAATAAAAACATCATTTTATATTTATGCAGAATTAGAACTTATTGACACAATTATAAGTCAAGTTAGAAAACCCTTAGCAGCAACAGCAGAAGCAGCGGGGGCGGGAATGGCAGTGAGAAGCGTAACAGTAAAAAGAGAAGAAACGGAAGCGATAAAACCAAAAGAAGCAGAAGGAGTAACAACAACGGCAGAAGCAGCCGGGGCAGGAATGGAGGTGAGAAGCGTAACAGTAAAAGAAGAGGAAACGGAAGGAGTAAGAGAAATAAATTCAGGATCTGCAACTTTAGTTACAACAGAACAAATCTTTCTATCACTTCAAGCAGGTGATGGCGAGGAATCTTTAGAAGCTAAATTTGATAAGCTATGTTTAAAACAAGAGCAGATGGCAGAATATCTTAAATATGCCATAGAACATGGTATTGATTCTCATATAAAATTAATTATAGGGCGCCTCGAGCAAAAATTTTTCAGGCAGGCTTTGCTGAATAGCTTAACTGAAAAATCTAGCCTAGAATCAATAAAAGCAATTTTTGAATATATTCACCTTTTTAGCAAACCAAATACAAAGCGTGAAGAAAAAATACAATTTCTTAAGCAAATAATTGAAAAAGCTGTTGCATGCAATCATCAAGATCTGATTTTTTATATAATTACGGATCCAAAAATTATAACACTTTTTGACAGCGCAACATTATTCTTTAAATGTGCTATTGAAGCAAATTTAAATCAAATTGATGTTAAAAAATCTAACGAAGAAGAGGCGATACTAAATCTTTTAGCTCAACACAAAGAACAAGGTTTTGATCTTGCAACTATTCTAGACCTTAATGATAATAGTTTAAGTGAAAAAACATTATTACAATCAGCGATTAAGAATAACTATTCAAAGATAGTAAATTTTGTTATTAACAATTTTACAGAAGAAGATTTACCTTACCAATTTAACTCTCTTCAATTAGCAGCAAATTTTCACAATATAGAATCTATGTTGCTTTTGTTAAAAAAAGGAGTTTTGCCATTTAATACTCTTACAAAAGAAACTTTAAAATGGACTCCTAGAAACGATGCTGATCCTTTTGAATTGTTACAATTAATATCCTATGGAATTGACCTAGATTCAAGTAAAATTAAACTGAGAAACTTTTCTGAAGAAAAAGAAGATAATCTTTATCAAACAA
Source organism: uncultured Rhizobium sp. (assembly GCA_964580715.1). Taxonomy (GTDB): domain Bacteria; phylum Pseudomonadota; class Alphaproteobacteria; order Rickettsiales; family UBA1997; genus UBA2645. Next base: position 8,600 of record CAZOKU010000025.1, read on the forward strand.
TAAAAAGTTTTTCAAAAAAATCTCCAATTAAAAAAGATGCTATAAAAGAATTTGAAAAATCACTACATGCCCTTGCTTTAGCTAGTCGTGATTATGAAAATAAAGATCAACTATTAACAAAAATTATATCTGCTATATTAAATCCTAAAGCCAATGCTGATCTGTTGCGATCTATTTTTTTTAGCGATGATTTAGCGAAATTTTTAGAAGAATATTCTGCAAGATTTGTTGCGGAATCTGCAAAATCTGCCGCAGACACTGAAGAGATTTTACCTGTAAAAACTGCTGTAATTCCAACTCAAGTCATAGCAGACACAACCGTCGCAACTTCTAATAAAGCAGGCGCTGGCACTGGAACTTCCCCAAAGGAAGTTGGCGAGGATAAAAAAGGGAAAATTAAAAATATAATAAAAAAACTAGAAGAATATAAAACAAAAACAGAAAGATATAGCATAAAAGAATTATCTATTTTTGATGAAATTAAAAGCATTTTTGACTCTTCGGTAATTAGCGGCTTTGCAACAAACTCTGAATTTAATTCAGATTTAATCAGAATCATAAATTTAGTTTCTAAACTTGGTTTTAATTGCGAATTTCTACAATCAAAATACTGTTTTGATAAAATGAAATTATTTGCAGAAGAAAATTTATTAGAAACAATTCAAAACATTAAAGCTGATTTAAGTGTTGAAGGAAATAAACATAGTTTTCATGATTCCACTTTTATTTTTCTGTTAAATAGCGCGATAAATCTTGGATTTCTTGACTTGGCGAGTGGAAATCGTGATTCAATTTTGGCAGAATTATCTGCTGATGGATTTTTTGGTAATTTTGTTAAAAGAGTTGCAGTACAGGCTTTATCAAGAACTAATTACGATAAAAAAAATATAGCTTCTATATATAATTCTGCTTTAGAAGCTTCACTATTTTTTAGACAAAATTTTCCGACAATTCCAATGGATGAATCTGTTAAGTTTTTGTTGTCAGAAGAATTTTTTAAAGCTGTAAAAGGTGCTACTACAGATAATATGGGAGAAAGTTATTTTAGCATTGAAAACACTGTAGAATCAGCATTCCACTCTAAAATTTTTAAACAACTAGTTGAACATTTGTCTGGTTCAAAACAAACAAATCCACCATCACCTTTTTTAGTTGAAATAGCTGGAAAATTTTTTCGAATTGTTAAAGAATATCCGATTGCTTCTGAATCTGGCGTGCCGTTTAGAAATGTTGACATAGCAATTTTAGATGACGCAAGAAATCTTGTTTATGTTATTGAATGTGATGGCCCCAGCCACAGCATTGAGCTTCAAGAATTAGATGGCTCCAGCGTTTTTATTCCCACTTGCCAAAGTTTAAGAAGAAATAAAGCAATCAGAAACCAACTAAGTTCTAGTGGTGGTGGCTTTTTGGTTATAGATAGCAAATTACCACTATTACGAATAGAAGATCTAACTTCAATAAAAGCAAGTCTTGAAGGCGATCTATCAGCTTCTGCAGCTGAAGAATTTTTTGACTACATGCCGTCAAATTCAGAAGGATCAACCTTTCTGAGTGATTTTCAAACAGAACAAGAAATACAAAAAGACATAAAAAGGGCAAGAAAAATTGGCATTTTTGATCCACAACCAATTTATATTGAATCTCTCACAGAAGAAGAAATCTCATTAAAACGTCGAGTTTTCTTTTCAGAAACACAAAAAAATCCTCTAATAATTCTTTATCCTAAAGATGATGTTTTATCAAAGATCTATATTAAAAAAACTAGTTTAGAAGCTGGATCTTTTAAATTTAGCGCTTATAGCAATGACCACAGAGAAGCTTTGTCATCATTACCGATTGAAATAACACGATTATTGGAAGCTTTTGCAATAGAGATTATAAACCCGATTAATAAGACAGATTTTCCTAAAGCAGGAAAAAAACTAGAAGGAGATAAAGATTCGCCTAGCAAAAAAGGTGTTCCAGTTGGATTGGCAACCGCAACTCAAGTTAGTCCTTCTAAGACAAGTCTAAAAAAATAAAAAATGAATTAAATCTTTTTTTTGCCACTAATCACAAAAAATTCTGGAACTATCCCTTAAGGCACAAAAAAGCTCATGCTGAGCTTGTCAAAGCATGACAACATAATTTTTGTGCATTGTGCGATAATTAACTTACAATCTCCAAAAATTTGGCGATTATTCCTTCATAGACAACTCGTTGTCATCCTTCGACATGCTCTGACATGACAACGAGTTTTTTTGTGTGCCATGGGATACTTCCCAAATATTTTATGAAATAGCAGTTGTAATTGGATAATTTTTTGATTAAATTTTTTTTAAATTATTTTAATTTTTTTATTTTTTATGAACAAGTTCAAAACCTTCTTGATTGCTGTTGTTGCAACTTTTTGTCTTTCGCAAAATTCTGTTGCGGAAACAAAAATTGTTGAAAATAAATATGTTATAGATCCAAGCCACACCAGTGTTTTGTGGGTTGCAAATCACTTTGGATTTTCAGATGTTTCAGGAAAATTCACCGACATCAGCGGAAATATTGTTTTTAATGAGTCTAATCCAAAAAAATCTTCTGTTGAAGTTACAATTAAAATGGCGGAGTTGCACACTGGTCTTGCAAAATTTGACGAGCATTTAAAAAGCAAAGATTTTTTTGACGTCGTCGCTTTCCCAACTGCAAAATTTATCAGCAAAAAAATTACTATTACTGGAAAAAACAAAGCAAAAATCGAAGGTGATTTAACCTTGCTTAAAACCACAAAAACAGTGGTTCTAAATGCCGAATTAAACAAATCTGGAATTAACCCAATAACTCAAAAACAAACCATCGGCCTAAAAGCAAGCACCAAAATCAAACGCTCTGACTTCGGCATCAACTATGCCCTTCCTGGTGTGTCGGATGAAGTTACTTTGGTTATTCAAACTGAGGCGAATATTTAGGTTGAAAAAAATTAGGTAATACCACTTAACAGACTATTAAAACCGCCTGTTGAAGCATGCTTCGACAGGCTCAGCATGACTTTACTAGTTAATAAGAATGTAATTCCCAAAAGTTACATAATGATATTTTTTCAAGTTTCTTGCATTTAAAAAAGTTTTTTATAGCATACGCCCTACACTTTTTTTATTTTAACCACAGAAATACGGGCTTACCGAGTGCCCTTTTCGCTTTAAGCGAAATAAAATATAGCTAAACTACTCGGCAATTGGGATCTGTTTGCTATTGTAAAAAGCATCAAAACTCTCAGTTTTATTGTTATGGATGGGTGGCCGAGTGCCCATTTCGCTTTAAGCGAAATAAAATATAGCTAAACTACTCGGCAATTGGGATCTGTT
>CAZOKU010000025.1:12034-20635 GCA_964580715.1 uncultured Rhizobium sp.
ATTGTAAAAAGCATCAAAACTCTCAGTTTTATTGTTATGGATGGGTGGCCGAGTGGTTTAAGGCAACAGTCTTGAAAACTGTCGTAGGTTCACGCCTACCGTGAGTTCGAATCTCACCTCATCCGCCAATTTTCTTTCTCTAAATCAGTCTCTGCTGTTTTTTTCTGATTCTACTCTATCCCCTCCAAGCCCTGTATTAGCGGCTTCTCGCAGCATCACAATTTTCATTTCATCTTAACTTCTTCCTCTCTGATTTTCTGAATTTTTGCTGATTTTTGGCAATCTTTCTCTCCGTTTCTCCAAATATGCTTTACTTCGCCAAAAAAGTTAAGCCTCAAAAATAGTGGCTCGGTGATGTCTCACTCGAACTTCTGTTATTAGTTCTGCGAGTGAAATTTTTGTCTCATTTACTAACTTTTAAAAGTGGAGTTACTTGGAACTGATTAGAAGATTTCTTCGCTAACAATCGTAGCTTCCATTATACATAGGCGTTTGTTGTGAAATGATAAGTTTGCTTTGATCATCTTTTTTAGAATCTTCATTAACTTTTACCGCTAAAACAAAATACAAAAGAGCGCTGCGAACAAACTTAAAAGTTTTTAAAGTAATGTCTTTAAGCTCATCACTGGTGATAACAAAATTTGCAAAATCAGCTCTATCTCTTTTTGTTTCTTTACGGTCGGATACTCTTAGCCAGTTGTGCTCCATGGCGTTTCTTACTTTTCTAATCATTTTCCCATCTGGGTTTGGAGCGCTCCAGTTTTGAATCATCTTACCCTTGTCGTTATCCGTTAGGTCAATTGCCAGCCAATATAAAGAATTGATAAACTCATTATCAAAACCATGCAACTTTTCTCTGATAAACTCTCCTGTAAAATAAATGTATCCAGTTGGCTTTTTGTTTAAAAAATAATGATGCATTAGATTTGCTAGACTATCTAAAGCGCTAAATGCCAAACGAAGAGAGGTTTTTAATTTTTCAATATGACCCTCGTATCGCACCCAATCCAAAGTATCTACAAGGTATAACTTCTTGTTTTCATAAGATGGATGAATTTCGTTAACCGCTTCAAAGGCCATAAAACGAGCAAAACAATACTCTCTTTTTATTGCAGAAAAAGCCGCTGAGAAATATGGGGTTCTTGTAGGTCTTGTTGAATGGGTTGGGAACTGGATAATATCTTGGCTTGCAACCATTGAAGTAGTTAGATCGTTCAAGTGGCTTAAAAACAGCTTATTCTTTAAACACCATTCCCTATAATTTAGCTCTTCTTTTGAATAAATTTCGGTATCTACAAAATCTTCGAGGTTCTTTTTTGATTTATATGTCGTATCTCCATATTCTAGAAGCCTCTTCACTCTTTTATCATTCTTGAAATTTTCTGCTAATTGCTTGTGAGTCGATTTATCTATCATCAATGATAGTTTTTTGAATATCTTATACGCTTCAAACTGATAACGTTCGGCGTGTCCAGGGTCATTGATATATTCTGACAACTTCCATAACGCAAAACCTTTATAATAACTGGAAACAAAAGGCGCATCACCACTTAAAGAAAAATCGCAATTCCATAAATCAATTGCTTCGATCACTCTATCAAACCTTTCCAATTCATTAGCTAAATTTGTCTTAACTTCATTGTGCAAAGGTGATTTTATATCTAAGTAAAACGCTTTTCTGTGATAGTTTATACACTCAACTAAATGAGCTGGAAATTTACGATTTTTCCAATCCTGAATGTTTTCTAAATTGATGGATGATTTGCATGAGAATAAATTACCAAGCCAATAGTTTAGATATTTCTTAACCCCATCTTTTAGACCTTTCTTCTGCAGAAATTTTTTACACTCAAAGATGCAGATATCCAACTCTTGCTCATTTTTTTGTAAAATGGCCACATCACACTTTTGGCCGAGGATATTTATATTTTTTACATTCATCACTCAGCTTTTAACAGGTTAACTACTTCTTCAGTTTTGCGATCATTTTCCCCAATTTGAAAGTTAATCTGATCTGTATTCTGATTCTTGTTCATAGCATCGTACAAGCTTTGATATAAAATGCCTCTCTCATCTGACAGGGAATGTAATTTGCTTAAATTATCACAATAATACTTTTCACTTCTTAGAAATTCTAAAACCCTAGAATAAAGCTCATGAAGTTTGAAATAAGAGTCATAGCTTTCAGTCATTATAACCTCGTTCCTATTATCCTTTAAATAAAAATCATCGGAACTCAGAGGAGCTGGATATTTAGCTCGCCAAATAATTTTATCTTTGAGTAGGAAAATCATTCGCATCTCTTTCTCATCTAATTTCAGTCCTGATTCTTTCACCAACTCGTCTAAACGATGCGAATATTTTTTTGCCTGTTCATGCGATCTGATTTTTCCTTGTTTCACCAATATAGCTTTTAACAAAGCCTCTAATGATAGGCCATATAGCAGCCCAGCTGGAACAAGGTTAAAATATTCAGGTTCTTGACCGTTTCTAAGAGTTATCCAAAAAGCATCGTATTTTTCTTTTTGTGAATTAATCACTATCTCGGCAGCCTCCATCAGTTGATTTGCGACCGATATCCAAGCTGGAATATGAAAAAGTTTATAATCATGTAATTTTGCGCCTAGTTGTTGCATAGGTTGGCGCACCTTCTTGTCACTCCAATTTGCCATAAAATATCTTTCTTTCAGCTTGCTAGAACACTTCCGTAGAGTTAATGTAATAGCTCGTGGAGCCTCTATAACAGAGGCTTCACAGTGTTTTTAACATTAACTTTTTAGGAGCTTTATGAAAGACAATAACAATAATGATCAGAAAAACAATCCCGCGGGCAAAATCGAATATTATTTTTTACGCAAATCAGCTGAGAATTTTTCTGCCGATCTAAATAATTTCGCCAAGGAAGCGCAGGATTTTTCAATTGAACAGCTTTATGCGTTGGTATCTTTTTATGATTACATTCGCGACAACATGGCCAAGGTCAAAAAAGAACTCGAAAGAAGATTAGACAAATAACACCAGGTAAATTTAACCGCTAAAAAAATCACTTTCTAAGCCACAGAGTAGCTCTCTCTCAAAATCACAGATGTAAAGATGAAAATTCAGATCAAAAAAATCTCCTTCACAATTTAGTCAAAAAGTTCCTCTTCTAAAATCCCCATTTTTCCTTCTGCTCCTGCCATAGTAACGGCACATCGCCATAAAGCATATCCTGCAGTTTTAATGTTCTTGGTTGCTCACCATTCAGGATTTTCTCAACAATTTCCGGCGCCATAAAGTTAAGATTAAAAATTCTGCTGATATAAGGTCCGGTTACATTTTCTGCTGCGGCAATGCCAGCAAGCGAAGTTACCTCTTCCTCATCCAACATTCTTTTCCACTTATGGGCTTTGGCAAAAGCCTTGATCATTTTTTCATCAAAGCATTTAGACATATCTTCTTTTTTGATGTTTTTTGGCATAATTATTACTGCCGATCCGCCTCGTTTTTTGATTTCAAGTGGTACAAAGAAACTAATGGTTTCGTCATTGGCAATATTTGTATTTTGTTGTTTTTGGTTCATATTTTACGCAGTTAATTCGTTTGATAATGAGCTGATTCCTTCCTTAAAAATTCTGATGTTAAAACCTTCCGGTCTGACCTCGATATCCTTGACCAGCAGATTGATTATTCTTGCCTGTTCAACCGGAAATAATTCATCCCAGACTTTTTCAATTTGTCTGAAGTTACCAATTACAGTATTTTCGGTAAAAGTTTTGGGAGATTGGCTTATTGCTCTGACTACAAATTCCGGTTTTTTTAGAATGCTTAAAACCTGACTGGTAACAACATTTTCAGCTTCATTTGCGGGAATTCTGCCAACCTTGCAGGCATCGTTATTTCCTTTGGAACTGGCTGAACAAATGTAATAACGGTATCTTTTGCCTTTTTTGGAGGTGTAAGTCGGAGTCATTTTTGATCCGCAGATTCCACAATTCATAATACCTTTTAAAAGCGGAGCGGCAGTTATCCTTGAAACCGGTGTAATGATTTTGGTTTCATGATGTCTTTTGATAATGCTGTTTGCTTCGTGCCAGATTTCACTGCTAATTATTGCTTCATGCAGACCATCATAAATATTATCCTTATGTTTTACTTTACCGGCATAAAGCGGGTTTTCGATGATTCTTCTAACTGTTGCCTTGTTGAATTTTCTGCCTCTTTGAATTTTGCCTGAACTGGTAATCCAGGTTTTGGTGGTAAAGCCAAGGCGGTTTAATTCTCTGGCGGTTTCAGTTACTGATTCGGTTTCAATGAATGTTTCAAAGAGAGTGCTAACAATTTTTGTTTCTTCCTGATTGATTAAAAGTTTTCTTTCTTTGGCATCATAGCCCAAAGGCACAGTTCCGCCCATCCACATCCCTTTCTTTTTAGAGGCGTTGATTTTGTCTCGAATGCGTTCGCCGGTAATTTCTCTTTCATATTGAGCAAAACTTAGAATAACATTGAGCATCAACCTGCCATTGGAATTGTCAGTGGTGAGGTTCTGGGTAACGGAAGCAAATTTGACCCGATTCTGGTCAAACAGTTCCATGATCTTCTGGAAATCAAGCAATGACCTGCTTAAGCGATCAATTTTATAAATTACCACACAGTCAATTTTGCCATTTCTGATATCGTTAAAAAGTCTTTTTAATGCAGGACGCTCCAATGTTCCTCCGGAGAATCCGCCATCGTCATAACGGTCAGGCAGCATTACCCAACCCTTACTTACCTGAGAGGCGATAAAATTTTCTCCGGCGAGTCTTTGGGCGTCAATTGAATTAAATTCCTGTTCCAGCCCTTCTTCACTGGATTTTCTGGTGTAAATAGCACAGCGGATTTTTGGCCGGTTGCTTAAATCAGGCTGGTTTTCTGTCTGGTGATTTTCGGTAATTCCGAAATCTGAATTTTTTGAATAATGTCTCATGATGAATTTTAATTTTGTTATTCTGCTCTTAATCTGAAAAATTTCGGACCATTCCATTTGGTGCCGGTGATTTTGGTGGCAATTGATGACAGGCTTTTGAACTTCTGGCCCTGCCAGGCAAAGCAGTCTTTCATAACTTCCACCTCATACATCGCACCATTCCATTCACGGCAAATTCTGGTGCCTGGCATTAAATCACTGTGGCGCTTTAAAGAATCGGTTGAAGTACCTCCGGCAATTTTAAGCAGATGATCTTTAGTTTCCTGCTTTAGGCCTCCAAATGCCAACTCCTGTAAACGGTAGGCAATTCTTGGTTTAAGATATTCTTTACCTGCGGTAGCAGTTGCCGGTTTTGGCATAATCTGGTTGTAAAGCTGCCTTAACTCGGAAGTTGTTTTTTCTTCGAGTTCAATAATTTGACGGATAACGCTCTTGTTCATAACACATAATTCTGTTTGTTAATAACTGTGGAATCAGTACTATGAAGGCTCGGTGAGCTTTTACTAGCAAGTGTTATCTGCAGATTTTCTGCTCTTTTCCTCTCTTCCAGGCGATAAATGCCCTTTAGTAGTATTTCAGCAATTTCAGATAATCTTTCTTGAGATTCTGGGGTAATATTTTGTTTAGTTCGTATTGTCATATGATAGCGGTTAATTGGTTAAAAAGTTCACCAATTAACCGCCAAACGCCCAAAATGCACAATAACCCTTAAGTATGCACAAGTGCGCTTTCATCACACAATCAAAGCAAAAATTTGTTCATTTCCGGACAGAAACGTCCCATTTTTCACAAAAACGGATTAAAATATTTACAAAATGCAGTTAGTGAGTAAAATCACTCTTCTTACTTAATTAGTTGGGGTGCCGCGCCTTTTTAAACCTCATTGCAGGCGAATGAGAGATTTTTTGTTTTTAATTTTCCTGTTTGTCACTTAAGGTTGGCAAAGCGCTCTTTCACCTGAAGCGTTAAAAGCCATGCAAGCAAAAATAAAGAAGTTCATTCGTAACATTCCTGAAGAGGACATGAAGCCATTTCTTGATGGCCAGGGAATTAACTTGCCCGAAGATTTCAAATGGCAAATCACCGGCAAAAAATATCACTCACAGCTTTTTAATTCGATCTGGAGCATAAATGACGAAGAAAGAAAAATTCGTCTGTTTGAAATTATTGAGCGCATCCATGAAATGATTGATGAGCTTGGACAGGCGGCTCTTCATTCCCAGCCTGCAATTGCCAGCAATGATAATTTTCTTGAGCTAAAAAGTGATCATGCCAGATGTCTTTGGGCAATACAGAATCACCCTTTAGAATTCCAAAAAGCAGAATTTTGTGCCTCTTCTGATTACAAAAGAAAATCAAGAGAATGGAGTTCATTTGTAGCTCCACAAGGAAGAGAGATTCATGCCAGCAGGGAAAATATAGAAGAATTCAAGCAGCTGGTGCTAGAACAGTTCAATATCAGCAGAAAAATCAAAGTTGATCTTTTTGATAGAACCAAGACAGACCATAATGACAGAGAAATAGTGGTTTTTCAGCTGGTTGCTTATCATGATGGTTTGCATAAGTCGATACAGACTTTTGAACAGGAAGAAGTTGTCACCAAATTCATTTCTTCGGTTAATGAATTTTCAATCAGCTATGAGCCTCATAGTGGAATAATTGAAGTAATATCCGATTCCAAAGAAAACCGCGCTAAACTGGCCAAGGCTTTCGCTAATTCATTTTTGAAAGCCGAAGATGATGTTGGCGAAATCATGATCAAAAAATATGATCTTTCAAAGCTGAGAGCGCCACAGGATTTTATGAAAGATGTTGATGCCGCAGATCTTATTGAGGAGATAAAAGTAACCATGCTGAAACTCGGAACGGCAAGTGAAAAAAATTCTACTACACTGGAGGCGCCATTTACCAGCCAACTAACAGTTTATGAATTTGCTGCCAAATCTTTTTCGCCTAATAATCCGCTGCAAAATCCGGCTTTTGAAATCAGAAGAGCAAAACTTTCAATCAGGTTTAAGCCAACCGATAAAAAACCAAGGGGTGAGCTTTTGCATGTTACTATTACCAATCCCAATGGATGTGATCTTAAGGACCGCAGTGAAAAACAGAAAATGATTGGAAATAAATATTTGGAACGATGGGGCTTGATGGAAAGAATATAGAGAAGGTAAAGGCTATTTCGTTTACGGTATGTAAATTACTGATGGCACTGACTGACCAGGATGATTCAAATATTTCGCACAGGGTTCTTCTTTCTGATCTTGGAAATGGTGATGCCGAATTTCTGCTTAAAGAAAAGTTTTTGGTAAAAGGAAACAATCTTTTACATTACTGGGATGGTGATGACGACAAGGTTGTTGATTGGTATGATCATCTTGATTCCTTTGCCTATCTTTCAACCAGCGGCCTTATCAAGGTAAGTGAAGATAATCTAAAAACTTATGATGTGAATTTTTCACGAATTGTGGAATTTCTTGCTAACGAGTTTGATATAACGGCAAGTAGCAGAGTTAAAAGCAATGAGCATGTTGAGAAGCTGCTTTACTTCGTAGGGGATGCACGTCTGAACAATAAAAAGATGATCTCAGTTTATTTCGCCAGAAGATTATCCGATCCTGAAATTTTTAAGAAAATTGATGAATTTTTTCTAAAAGCTTCAACTAGCAGACTAAAGAAGCTGATCCTTACCTCTTCACCCAACATCTACCCTGAAACCACAAAAACCGGAGCAAACATTATTTCAGTGCCAAAATTGCTGGAAATGGCTAACAGCAAAAAGCTGTTTAACCTCGATTACATTGCCAATGTGGTCTTTAACAAGAATAATGAAAATCCAAAGCCTTATATCCACAGCAATGAAGATGGTAGTACACTTTCTATTGGCGAAGAAAGTTTCCATATTGGCGGCAGTAAAAAACGCCAGATCATAAAACTGATGTGCAGCCACTACGCTGCAGATCCAAAAAAGAAGCTGAAATGGGATGAATTGCTGATTGAAGCCGACATTGATGAAAGTACCACTTCAAGATTCAGGGATATGTTTAAAGACAGTAAAATTAAAGAGCTTATAGAAAGCAAAGATGGTTACGTCTGGTTTGCAGATAGATGATTTAGTTGCACCTTTTATCTTCCAATAATTCCGCTTTTTCCTCCTTTTTCTCTCTCAAATTCCTTTTGTTTTTATCAGATAAAAAAGCCTCGGAGCTTTGTGCTGTCTTGGATTAACCACTGTTGTTTGGATGTTTTGCTGCGCCTCTAAAAAAATAAAGAAAACCAAATTCCTCCCTTTTCCCCTCCCGATCTCCTCCCCCCTCACGTTCTAACTTGTACTCAGTCAATAGTTAATAAACCAACTTCAAAACTGTGTATGGGAAATTCAGAGCAATTCTACCTATCGGACAAAAGCCTCGCCAAAAGATGGGGCATATCATTTCGCACTCTGCAGCGCTGGCGATGGAAAGGCACTGGGCCTCCTTACGTAAAAATCGGCGGTCGTATCCGTTACCGCCTCGACAACATCACAAAATTCGAAGAGGAAAACTGGCACAAGGACAAAGGCCAGATTCAAACCTCTCAAAACGAAGATTTATCAACAGTCTAATTTTTAAGAAAATATGAATCAAAGCAAAATTAATTTATCGGATGTTCCAAAC
>CAZOKU010000026.1:0-2733 GCA_964580715.1 uncultured Rhizobium sp.
TCGAGCCTGTCATCACCCACCAGCCTTCGCTCTTGCGAGCTTCGGCTGGCAGGCCCATCTAGTTTTTCTTAATTAACTAAGTGAATTTAGAAAAACTGATGTCCGTCGTAGCTTTAGCGAAGATGGAATGGGTTGTCAGACGTAAGATCGTTAGAGCGAAGGCTGCCCATCGAAGCCCAAAGGGCGAAGTTGGGCTTCCCATTTTCTTTCTCCCATCTATTGGGGGTGTAGCTCAGTTGGTTAGAGCGCATGCCTGTCACGCATGAGGCCGCGGGTTCAAGTCCCGTCACTCCCGCCACTTAGTTTTTCTTAAATTTGCGAAGAAATTTTAGAAAAACTTGTGCCACGCCGAAGTTCGCCAAAGGCGAAATGAAGGCGGGCTGTTAACACCAAGAACCTATGAAAAATTCACCAAATAATTCCAAAAAACTTTCCAAAATTTCCCTTTTCAAAAACAAAAAAATTATAAAAACTATTCATAATAATGAATGGTGGTTTGTTATCGTTGACGTTGTGGAGGCTTTGACTGATTCGTTAGATCCTTCTGGTTATATTAAAGATATGCGTCGAAGAGATGATGAATTTTCCAATAAATATAAAGTAGGTTCAAGAAATTAACCCAAGCTATTAAACCATGACAAATAAACAAGAAAATCAACAGTCCATATCTCAAATCCTCCTCTATCAAAGCGAGGATGGCAAAATCAAACTTGATGTTGAATTGCAGCAAGAAACTGTTTGGCTTAATCAAGAGCAAATGGCAGTTTTGTTTGGGAAGGCACGCAGCACAATAGCTGAGCACATTCAAAACGTTTTTAAAGAAGGTGAACTTGAAGAAAATTTGGCTTGTCGGAATTTCCGACATACCACTTCACACGGTGCAATTAAAGGAAAGATGCAAGAAAACGATGTTAGATACTACAACCTAGATGTCATAATTTCCGTTGGCTATCGCGTAAAATCAAAGCAAGGTACGCAATTTAGAATTTGGGCAACTAATCGCTTAAAAGAATATATTGTTAAAGGTTTTGCGATTAATGATGAGCGTTTTAAATCCGGCAAATCGATGAATTATTTTGACGAATTGCAAGAAAAAATTCGTGAGATTCGCCTTTCTGAACGTTTTTTTTATCAGAAAATTAAGGATATTTATGCAACCAGCATTGATTATGACGCTAAAGATGAGAAGACAATTGAGTTTTTTAAGATCGTGCAAAATAAGCTTTTATGGGCAATCAGTGCAAAAACCGCTGCAGAAATTGTTTTTGAAAGAGCTGATGCAAATTTGCCTTTTATGGGCATGAAATCTATTGATAAAAAAATAGAAAAATCAATCAGCAAAAAAGATACTGAAATTGGTAAAAATTATCTAAATGAAAATGAAATGAAATTGCTTGGACTTTTGGTCGAGCAATATTTGGCGTTTGCTGAAACTATGGCAAGTCAACAAATTCCGATGTATATGAAAGATTGGATTGCAAGGCTTGATTCAATTTTACAACTCAACGGCAGAGAAATTTTGATGCACGCTGGAAAAATCAGCAACAAATTGGCATTGGAAAAATCGGCTCAAGAATATAATAAATTTAAAGAGATTCAAAAAAATAAAGAAAAAAAAGAAAGTTTAAAAGAACTTGAAAATGATATTAAAAATTTAAAAAGTTAACAAGAAAAAGTTAACAAGAGGAATTCTAGGGACAGTATACTTAATTAAATTATTATAACTGTAACTAGACTTTAATTAAGTATACTGTCCCTAGAATTACCGCCTGAACAAAGAATATTTACAATGTTAAGGGTGTCAGACACTTTTTGACCTAAAAGTGTCTGACACCCTTAACTTTAAACCTTTAATTAAGTATACTGTCCCCTGAATTACGATGAGTTTTAGCGTTTTAAACAACCGAGAGTGGGCTATAGCGTTTTGGATTATTGCTTTAGCTTTATATTCAATGAAATGGAAAGAAGTTCGTAAATCTCTAATATCTTGTTTTTTATGCTTCTTAGCTAAACCAATTATAGTTACCACTATTCTTATGGTGACTTATATTGTAGTCGTCATAAAATATATTCTATTTGATGCTAGGTTATGGGATATTACGCAATTAAAGGGTACTCTAGTCTGGTTTACTGTGAGCGGCTTTCCTTTGTTGCTCAAAATCAATCATATTAGTGATAATCCTGCTTCGTTTAAAGATCTAACTTTAGAAAATTTTAAACTTGTAGTCTTAATTGAATTTTTAACTGGACTGTACCCATTCGGTTTTTTGACCGAATTGATATTGATACCATCACTAACTTTTGTTTTTATTGCAGCAGAGTTATCAAAATTTAAACCTGAACTTTTGGCATTACAGAAACCATCGAGATTTATAATTTCGCTGTTTGGCTTTATAGTTGTAGCTCACTTGCTTTATGAGTTATGCACAAATCTTGATCAAATATTGACCAAAGAAACTATATTCGATTTCGTAACACCAATTTTATTGTCGCTATTATTCTTGCCATTCTTGTTTTTTTTGTCCATTTATATTTCTTATGAATCAGCGTATCTACGTCTTAACATCCATATCGATAATCCAAAACTTAGACTAAAAACCAAATTATTAGCAGCACTGTTTTTTAATTTTCGTATTAATCTTTTGAAGAGATGGTTAAAAATTCTTGGCAGTATGGGAAAAATAAATAGGGACAGCGTTAAAGAATCTTTTGAAATAATATTTAGAATTACAA
>CAZOKU010000026.1:2743-18891 GCA_964580715.1 uncultured Rhizobium sp.
CCTATTCCTATTCCAACCGATAAGGGTTGGTCTCCTTATATAGCGAAGCGGTTTCTCAATAATGAGCTAGAAACCGGAGATTATAATCCTCTTTATGATAGTACTTGGGGTTGCTGCTCAAAAATGGTTTCTTTGAGTAGTGATCTATTATCAGACAATATAGCGTACTACGTGGAAGGAAGTGATAAGATAGCAAAGAAACTGAAGCTAGTTCTTAACATTAACAACAAAAACACGGAAAAAGAATCTTTAGCAAAATTTCTCTCACTAGCTAAAAATCTTCATAAAAAAGCACTCGGTTTAGAGCTTCCAAGAGACATAAAGAAGTCAATTCTGCAAAAAGAGAGTAATAGTAAAAATCATAAGTCTTTTAGCATCGTTTTAAAAAAAGATGAATGGCCAACTAAAAAAGGTTATACCATTACATTATCTATAGGTAAGATCTAATCACCAACTCCATCTTTTGTATCATCTTCCGCCCTTTTCTTGTTTCTTCCGAAATTAGTTTCGTTTTCAAAATAATAATTCAATTTTTTTACGTTTTCCTTCTCTGTAGTGATAACCAACCATTTTTTATCTCTTGGCTTACGGTAAGGCACTTTGTTGTTAAAAAGATTTCCGAGCAGCAGATTTTGTATTTCTATTCTAAAATCATAAAGCCAATTGCTTAAATGAGATAATGCCTCTTCAAAAACTTCATAGGTTTTTTTAAAGTTATTCATTTGTTGAACAGAAGGAAATTGCTTAGCGATCATTCTGGAATGACCTTTATCATCAATAATAACCGAAGGTAAGAAGGTCATAATCTCTCTAAGTATCTCTAAATAATGCTCACGCATATCATCCAACGCGACATTAATAGCAGTTTGGAAAATTTTAATCTCAGGCTGAATAATCTCATATTTTTCAATAACAAAAATCACGTCTATTGCTGCTCTAGTGGTATCATCATAAAGTTTCATAAAATTATCTGTTGTCGTTCTAAACCCGTTCGTTACCAATCCATTATCTAAAGAATTTCTTATAGATGGGTATTCTATATGGTAGACATTTCGTAACAATGAAGCCAAATCAGAGGCAAGATCACTTGCTTTAGTTACCGCTTCTTCAATTTCAGCATGAAATTTTCTTTTTATATCATCTTTGATGTTTTCTTTTTGAAGTTTGAGATTGCTTCTATTTTGTAAAAATGATTGCAAGAGCAGTACAGAAGCACTTATTACGATACCAATAATTGTTATGAGATTGGTATTATTATTGATAACGCTAAGTATATTTTCGCAGTTCATAAAATTATTTTTGATTAAAAATTTTTTTGGCAGTAGTATAAATTTATTATAAAAGTTTTTAACTAAAAAATAATTGATGGGGCACAAATAGGGGTATATCAGATTTTACAAAATCATTGAATCCTTTGCTATAAAGGCCTTATTACCTACAATGTGTAGTCGTCACTCAAAAAACATCAGAATTATTTTAGCTCGAATTTTACACTTAAAAATTTCAATATAAAATCAAAACATAATTTTTTGTTTTATAAGACTCTATCAAATAAAGATAATTTTAACTAATGAAAAAATCACCTTCTATTTTTCTTCCATTTTCAGAAAAACCATCAAAAAAAGATAAGATGGAAATTTTTTATTCTGAAGAATCATCAGAAGAAATTCTTGATGCCGCAAAAGAAAGTGCGATTTTTGTGCATTGTTCGGTTAAGAGTGGTAAGGTAATTTTAAGCATTAATTCAACTCAAAGACCAGATGTTACAGAGTTGTCAAGTGAAGAAGATCAAGGTGACCATGTAACTTCTTATGCAAGCTTTATTGCAGCAATTGTTAATTCTTCTGATCAACTAAATGTTGCAAAGGTTCCTATAATTCTTAGAAAAATAGCGAAAGCAATATTACCAAACAAAGCTTCAGAAATTGATAAAATATCAAAGGCATCACCTCATAACCGCAACATGAGAAAAGACTTAACTGCAACTCTTAGATTTGCTGAAGAAAATAAAGAAAAAATTTTGAAATCAATAGAAAATTTAAAAGCAGATGATCCATTAAAAAAAATTACATTGGCAACATTAGGTTTCTCAGGCCATCGAGAAGAATTTAAATCTGATTTAAAAGACGGATCTTTAGCCAAATATGCTGAAGAGATCAAAGAATTATCAGAATTTTTTTTAGAGATGATTCAGCAAGAAGAAAAAACTTCTTATCCTTCTAAAGGAAGAATGAATAAAGATAAAGCAGAAGGAGCTAGAATAAAAGAAACAATTCATGCTTTATCTGCTGTGAATATGTTATATAGAGTTATAGATATATTGAAATCTGAGGAGGTGGATGATGAAGAAAAAAATAATTTAATTACAGATTTTATTGAAAAATTACAAGAAAATCTTGGAGACATAAAGCTTGGATTTAATAAGATTTATAGAAATATTGGCAAAACAAAAGATGAAGCTGCAAAATCGACTGATACATTGTCAAAGAACTTAGGGGAAAGAATCAATGAAGCACAGGAGTTATTAAAAGAGGTTGATGATCTATTAATACCATACGCAAATACAATATCTGACTTATTCATTAACTTACTTGATCTTCATCGAGAACTAAATTTTGCTAAAAATAACAAAACCAGAACTGAAACAAAAGATGTTGAAGATTTATATAACCTAACTTCAAGACATATAGTTGTTATGTTTACTGCTTTTAATAGTATAGCAAAACATTTTGATGAGAAAACTAACGAATTAATTATAGAAAATTTTTTAGAACTAGTCATTAAAAAACAAGGATGGAAAGATTGTCCAGAACTTGGAAAAACAGAAGAACAACAATTAAATAACCTAAGAGAAAAAGTTAACTTGAGAATAGAAAAAAGTGATTCTGATTATAGATTAAAATCTGCTGAAAAAGTTATTAAAGCTGAAGAGGAATTGACTAAGAAAAAAGCTGATGAAGAAGAAGCTAAAAAAAAGAAACCGAAAAATTCTGTAAAAAAACCAAAGGCTGTGGGATTAAAAAATTCTGGTCAAGAAAAACAAATATAGTAATAATCGCTGTGTTAAGGTGTCAGACACCTGCTTATTTTATTGCAACATCAAAACCCTAAGGCAACATATCTTACGCTTTTTTTCTAAATTATTTTAATCACTTTTAAATGTTCAAAAAATCTTTAAACAAATTTTTTATTTATTCTGCCGCTTTGATTGGTTGTGGCGTTATGGTTACCTCTCCTGCTTCTGCAGATTCATGCCCCGCAATTATCTCTGGATTAGGGCTTGCTGTAACAGTTTGTGATTTTGGAATTCTAGGGACAGTATACTTAATTAAATTATTATTAACTGTAATTAGACTTTAATTAAGTATACTATCCCCTGAATTACTGTACTGGAATTCTGAAAAGTGTCTGACACCTTATCTTTTATTTTATTCCCACAATTATTGAAAATTAATTTTTAAAATAGATTAATTTTTTGCGTTTTTAGTTTAAAGCTCTACTATTGTCTAGCCTTGTAAAATCAGCTTTCGAAGCCAAAATATTATCGATTAATATCAAATATAACCCAGATGATCTTACCAAATAAACTCAATATTAAAGATCAAGTTGAGCTATTTAGAGCAAAGGAAAAAATCAGCAAACAAAAGGCTAAACAACTTTTTGAAAGTGGAGAAATTAATCAAATTGAAGTTGGAACTTTTAAAGGCTTGGCGCAAATTCATGCTTACTTGTTTGGTGATATTTATGATTTTGCAGGCAAGTTGCGCGGGGTTAATATTTCTAAAGGAAATTTTCGTTTTGCGCCGCTGGTTTATCTGGAACAGTCTTTAGAAAATATAAACAAGATGCCGCAAAATAATTTCAACGAAATTGTTGAAAAATATGTTGAGATGAATATTGCTCACCCCTTTAGAGAAGGCAATGGGCGCGCTACTAGAATTTGGCTTGATTTAATTTTAAAAAAAGAAATCAAGCGGGTTATTGATTGGAATTTGGTTGATAAAAATGATTATTTAATGGCGATGGAGCGAAGTGTTGTTAAGGATGTCGAAATCAAGGCCCTGCTCTCTCCAGCACTGACTGATAAAATTAATGATCGTACAATTTTTATGAAAGGGATTGATGTTAGTTATTTTTATGAGGGGTATAGTGAGTTTTTGATTGAGGAGTTGTAGGGGGTGGTTTTAAAATAATTTGGTTTTAATTTTATTTGGTTAGGAATGAACATGTGGACTTGGTTCAATAGACCACGTCCTGCAGGGAGAAATGATTTTGCCAAATAAACTCAATAACAAAAATCAGAAAAGTTATTACCAATTCACAATTTTAAATTCTGAATTAGAATTTGCATATTAGTTCTTGCATGAACATCCAGGCGGCATTGCAAATGCCGCCTGAGCAGGGCCAACAACACCTGTAAAATTCTGTACCGCCAAAGATTTCGTACTGCAAACGAGCTTGTCTTTATTTATCTTCCGCTATGTTTATCGTAAATCTTTTCTGATGCATCCTTGAGGTTGATTGATTCTAAGACTATGCAGGTGCCGCTGGTTTTATCTTTTTTTGGCGTGAAATTTAAACCATGTTTAACGCTTAAATCAGCGGCAAATTTTGCGGCTTCAGCTTCTGAAGCGCCTGTAGTTGGGAAGAATGCATCAAAAACATACTTTTCTTCCTTAGATTTTTCAATGGCTAATGAAAAATCAATTCCTGTCGTTTCTCTTAGATCACGCAATGCCATCGATTCGCGATCAATTATTTTGTAATCAGCTAGTTTAAAATTTGCAAATTTTATAACTTCGCTAAATCCGCCATCATTGGTTATTTTTTTAGTTTCATCACAAGTGGCATTTATACCTCTTATTTTTGATTTAGAAGCTTCTAGCTCTGAAGCAGAACAACCGGGAATTGGTTTTATCATTTCTGCAATCACTGCAACTGGATTGGTTAAAAATTGATTGAAGTGTAAAATTGGCAAACAATCTTCTGCTGCAATTTCTTTTTTTAAACAAGCAAGATAAAGCCTGCTCAAATGAGAAGCCCCTAACCCTCTTACCAAAATAACCGCTTCGGCATTTTCTGGCTTGGAATAAACTTGACTGATTTTACTAGACATTTCTTTAATTCTGTTAGGCTCTCTGGCATCTATAGGTATGTGGTCTAAATACATGGTTTCTTCCATTGGTATGAATGGAATATTGTGTGATTTTACAAAATTTAGAAATGCTAATTTTTCTGCAACGCCTTTTTTTCCCATTTCCTCATCAGGAGCAACAACAGTCAATAATTTAGCTGCATCTATATGCTCATTTAAAAATAGCTGGGTCTCAGATAAAACTATTGTTTTTATTCCTTTCAAAACACAACTTCTTAATAATTCCAATTCTAAGATTTTGCTAATTGGATCATCATGACTTTCGCCACTTAAAATTAATTTTGGCATAACTTATTTTTTAGAATTATCACAGCAGGATTTAAACTTCATCTTCACATTTTATAATAAAAATTTTTCTTAAAATCCATAAAATGATTAAAACTTAATTTTGGGATAAAAAAATCTCAGCTAATTCTTTGTAATACTTGGTTTTGACGCATTTTATCCTGAGCTGAATTTTAAGAATAAACTAACCTAGAACCTTTTCATTTTAAACACAAAATTAGTCAACAATTTTTACGTTAAGAATTTCAATATCTTTTGAAAGATAATGATCGCGCATCGGTTCAACTTTAAAAAGATCAGTTGAAGTATATTTCACTGCACCATCTGGAAAGATTGTTACTGGAATTCTTCCTTCGTCATATTTTTTGGCAATTTTAAGTGTTGCTAAAAAATTTCCACCAGAAGAAATTCCAACTGACAAGCCATGTTTTGCCAGCATTTGAGAAATTATAATCGCATCACCATCATCAATTGTAACAATTTCATTATATAATTCTTTATCTCGACTGGCGTTTTCAGGAATAAAATCATCGCTAATTCCTTCGATACGATGCACGCCAATTTCTTTGCCGCCGCTTCTAAAAAGTGGCGAGCTTTCTGGTTCCATCGGATAAAAACTGCAATCAATATTATTTTTTACGCAATATTTGTGAATTCCCATAATGGTTCCGCCAGTGCCCACCCCTGCTGACATGATATATTTTTTTCCTTTGGGCAATTGTTGAAACAACTCTGGCGCGGTGTCATGAAAATGCGCGTCAATGTTTAACTCATTATCAAATTGGTTTAAATAAAAATATCCTTTTTCTTGCGCTTTAGCAGTCGCCATTTCACGACATTTAATAAATCCGCCTTCTTTGCGGCTGACTTTAATAATTTTCGCACCTAAAATTTCTAACAAAGCATAACGCGCTTTAGAAAACCAATCGGGGATTATAATTTCAACTTTATGGCCTAAAAAAGCACAAAGTGTTGTAAGCGCAATTCCAGTGCAACCACTGGTTACTTCTAAAAGCTTATCATCAGTTTTCAGAGAACCCTTAAGATAAGACTGCTCAAAAATATGAGAAACCATACGATCTTTAACCGAGCCGCTAAAAGTTGAAATTTCGCTTTTAGCATAAATTTTGATGATTTCTTGCTTATATTTTATATCAATTTCAAAAAGTGGAGTTGGATAAAAAGCTTTTTTCAGACTTGCAATTTTTGCAAGATTTTCACTAATTTTAGTCATATAGTTTTGCTAATTAACATCAGATTTGCTAGAATTATCACAGGTCATTTCAATTAGCAAAATTTTTTATAAAATGAAAACTATATTCTATAGCACACACGGTTTTGACAGGCCATATCTTGAAAAAGAGATAAAAAACAAAAATCTCTTCACCTTCACAAGCAAAGCTCTCAGTAAAGAAACTGTGAATCTTGCAAAAGAACATCAAATTGCATCTTTATTTACCAGCGATGATGCCAGTGCAGAAGTTTTAGAATCTTTACAAAAAATTGGCGTAAAATATTTAGCGCTGCGCTCTGCGGGCCACGACCATGTTGATTTAAAAAAGTGCCACGAGTTTGGAATTACAGTTGCAAATGTTCCGCAATATTCCCCTTATTCAGTTGCAGAACACGCAATGACATTGATTTTATGCCTTAATCGCAAAATCAAACAATCTCAAGAATTGATTAAACAAAATGATTTTAGACTAGACGATTTAGTTGGTTTTGAAATGAAAGGAAAAACCATCGGCATCATTGGCACTGGAAAAATTGGCGCGATTTTTGCACAAATTGCTAGTGGATTTGGCTGCAATTTGCTTGCTTGCGACACAATAGAAAATGAAGAATTAAAACAAAAACTCCAAATAAAATATGTTGCGCTTGATGAATTATGCAAAAATTCTGACATCATAACCCTGCACTGCCCGCTTAATGATTCAACTAAACATCTTTTAAACAAAGATAATTTTTGGTTAATGAAAAATAATGTGATGATAATCAACACAGCCCGCGGCGCAGTTATAAATACGAAAGACTTGCTTGTCGCCCTTGAAAATAAAACAGTTGCTGCTGCTGGTTTAGATGTTTATGAATTTGAAAAAAACCTGTTTTTTGAAAAACATGAAGGCGCTCTTGATGATGAATTATTTAATCTTTTACAAAAAAAACCAAACGTGATTATCACTGGACACCAAGCATTCTTGACTGAAGAAGCATTGAGTAATATTGTAAAAACCACAATTTATAACATTGATTGTTTTGCAAAAAATCAAAAATCTGAAAATGAAATTTGATTTACTTGACTTAGATTGCAGTATCTTACATATTTATTTTACTTGGCGTCAAAACACTCTGTGTCACCCTTCGACAAGCTCAGGGTGACACAGAGTGTTTTTACCTCATCATTATTAACTAAATTTTCTAATTTATGAAAAAATTATTAGTTATCTCATCCTTGCTTTTAGCAATCTCTTCCTGCTCATATCAAACTGAAAAAGTTAAATTAAACTTTGCTTTCGAAGGAGAAAAAATCAATGTCGGAAATAACGTAAAAGTTAAAGTGACTGTGCTTGATAAAAGATCTGAAAAATCTGATGTGCTTGGCAATAAAAAATATTGTAATGGCCGCAAAATTAACATTGCAAGTGAAGAAAATTTAACCAATTTTTTGAAAGAAACAATCAGCAAAGATCTTGCAAGAAAAGGCTTTAAAGCTGGCAGCGACCGCACAATGGAAGTTAGTATTGAAGAGCTGAAATATAAATCAAGATGCGGATTTATCGGAAAATCAAAAGGCGAAATTTCAGTAATGGTTAAAATCAAAGACGCTAATCAAACTGTTAAATTAACTAAAAATTTCAGTTTATCTTTAAACAATAAAACCTTCATCATTTCCCTTGCTAAAACTGATGAAAAATTGCTTAACGAAATGATAGACGAAGTTATAAATAACATAATTCACGATGAGGCTTTGTTTAAAGCTTTGAAAGGTGAATAATATAGCGGAAGGTGTCATGCTTTGACAAGCTCAGCATGACACCAAGGAAAATCATTTAACTTAAATTCTGTTAACTTATGCCAGACGTTGGAAAACTTATGAGTGGCTTTAGAATTTTTAAAGCTACAACTTATCAAAAACAAAAAGATGTGATTCATCATCTTCTGCTGCAAGGGCAAAAGCCAACTACGATGGTGATTTCTTGCGTTGACATTAGAATTGCGCCGGCAGAAATTTTTGCAACTAATCCCGGTGAATTATATATCGTAAATAATATTGGTGGCTTTGTGCCTAAATATGAAGCACATGGCGTTCACGGCCTTTTATCAGCGATAGAATATGCAGTAACTGTGCTTGAAGTGCAAAATATTGTTGTTTTAGGACATGCAAAATGCGACGGAATCAAAATGATGATGTCGGATAATTTTGTCACCTCAAAAGGCATTTCTGAATCAATGAAAACATGGCTTTCAGTTGCAAAAGAAGCGCGCGATGCTGTAAAATCACAATTGTCACAAAAAACTGAAGAAGAACAACTATCAGCTTGCGAACATGAATCAATCATCGTTTCATTGCGCAATCTTTTAACTTATCCTTACATTAAAAAACGCATGGATGAAAATAAATTAAATATCTTCGGTTGGCATTTCAACATTGAAAGTGGAAGCATTGAAGCGTTTGATCCTAACAGCCTCGTTTTTGAGCAGATAGCCTAGAATACTATAATCTTCTGAAAGCCATTTTCTCCCACTGCCAAGCTGATTCAATTATGTTTTCTAAGTCAGAAAATTTTGGGTTCCAGCCTAAAATATTTTTTGCTAATTGATTAGAAGAAACCAGCGAATCAGCATCACCTTTTCTTTTTTCTTTAAATTTAATATCGAATTTTTTTCGTGAAATTTCTTGTGCTTTTTTGACTATTTCAAGCACAGAAAAACCAGTTGAAGAGCCAATATTAAAGCATCTTTCTACAATTTTTGAATTATTTAAATAATCTAAAATTAATGAGTGTGCTTGGCATAAATCTAACACATGAACATAGTCTCTGATGCAAGTTCCATCATAGGTTTTATAGTCATTGCCGTAAATAAAAAAATCAATATCACCTCGGTTTAAGCATCTTAAAAGCAATGGAATTATGTGGGTTTCAGACTTTCTATTTTCTCCTAAATGATTTTTATAATCAGCACCACAGATGTTAAAATAACGAAAAATTCCATAAGATAAATTATATGATTTAGCATAGTCACTTAAAATATCTTCCATAATCAACTTTGTTTTGCCATAAACACTTTCTGGAATAGCTGCGTCATCTTCTGTAATCTTTCTCTCAAGCGATTTATAAACAGCTGCAGAAGATGAAAAAATAAAGTGAGGATCTTTAGAATATTTTATAACTTCATTTAAAAAAATTATTGTATTAGCAATGTTGTTTTCATAGTAAATGCTTGGTTTTATAACGGATTCTCCAACTTCAATAAAAGAAGCCAAATGAAAAATTGCGTAATATTTTTTTTGAAAAACTTTTTCTAACAAATTTTTATCCGAAATTTTTCCGTGATAAAATTGAAATTTGTTTAAATTTGAATTAGCAAAACTATTTGACAGATCATCAATTATTGTTATTTCATACCCTTCTTGCGCGAAAAAATTTGCCAGATGCAAACCAATATATCCATTGCCACCTGTAAGAAGAATTCTTTTTGTCATATAACTAGAAAATTATTAAGAAAAATAGTTTGTATCTATAATTTTTTTTAACTATAATTTTCTTAAAATATAAAGAAGTTTTTTTGTTATTAAAACCTTTGAAACCCTTGATTTAACTGACCAATCCAACCATCATGATTAAATGATTAGTAAAATAAAAAATCACAAATTTTTATTGCTTTCTCTTGCTGCTCTAGCTTTGTTATCGTCTTATGTTTTTTTTAATAAATCAAATAATAACGCGCAAGTAAATCAAACAGCAGATGCAAGATTGGTTAATGTTACAACCATCACCATAAAAAAACAAACTGTACAACTTTATCAAGAGCTTCCAGCGCGCGTTTCTGCTTATAAAATTTCTGCGGTGCGGCCGCAAATTGAAGGAATAATTAAAGAAATAAAATTTTCTGAAGGAAGTTTTATCGAGCAAGGACAACCGCTTTATCAAATTGATCCCACAATTTACCAAGCAACTTTTAACAGCGCAAAAATTAATTTAAAATCTGCGCAGGCAAAATTTGAACGCTATAAAGCTTTGATAAAAGAAGATGCCATTAGCCAGCAAGAATTTGACGATGCTGCTGCAGCATTTGCAACTGCTGAGGGTGATTTTAATCGCGCGAAAGCTAATCTGGGCTATACTCAAGTTTATGCTCCGATTTCTGGCTATATTGGAAAATCAAATTTTACTGAAGGGGCTTTGGTCACGCTGAATCAGGCGGATCCTTTAACAACCATCACTCAATTAAATCCAGTTTATGTTGACATGGTTGAGCCCAGCAAAGAAGCCGTTAAATTGGGCGATCAAAAAGAAATTCCCGTCACATTAATTTCAGATAATGTTTCATCAGAAAGCAGTGGAACTTTAAAATTTACCGAAGTTTTTGCTGATGAAAGCACTGATTCTGTGCGTTTGCGCGCGCTTTTTTCTAATGAAGATAAAAAACTTATTCCAGGAATGTTTGTTACTGCGAAACTTCATTTAAAGCCTTTTGAAGCAATTACAGTTCCACAACGCGCCACCAGCCGTGCTTCCGACGGAAGCTTGACGGTTTGGATAGTTGAAAAAGATAATATTGCTAAATTAAGAAAAATAAAAGCTGACCGCATTTCTGGTGAAAATTGGATTGTTAGTGATGGCTTAACTGAAGGCGATGTGGTGATTTATGAAGGATTTCTAAAAGTTTTTGATGGAGCGAAAGTTAATCCAACCATGCTTGCGCCAGAACCAAATACAACACCAACTTCAGAAAATAAAACTGCAGATGCTGTAGCAACGGCGCCCGCCACAGCAAAAGAACCAGAAGCAAAATCATCTTTACCAGCGGATACTCAACAAAATAAAATTCCAGAAAAATCTGCAGAAAAAAATTTACCAAAATTAAATTCTGAAAACAGAGAAAACAAAGCTGCGTCAGCAGTAACCACAGAAGAAAAAAAATAGAATGTCGAAATTTTTTATTGAACGTCCTATATTTTCTTGGGTTCTGGCCATTATCACGATGATGGCTGGAGCATTGTCGCTGTTTACAATGCCAATTGAGCAATATCCAAACATCGCGCCACCAACAGTTTCAATTTCCACTTCTCTTCCCGGTGCTTCTGCGCAAACTTTAGAAAACAGCGTTACACAAGTTATTGAACAAAACCTGACTGGTCTTGATGCACTTCGATATTTTTCTGCAAGCAGCGACTCTGACGGAAATGTTTCAATCACCCTCACCTTTGAACCCGGAACTAATCCAGACATTGCACAAGTGCAAGTGCAAAATCGCCTGCAAGCAGCGATGCCGCTGTTGCCGCAGGAAATTCAACAGCAAGGTGTAAGAGTTAGAAAATCAAATAATAATTTTTTATTGGTGATCGGAATTTATTCACAAGATCATTCAGTCAGCGAAGGCGAGCTTGGCGACATTCTGCTTTCCGACATTAAAGACACAATTTCACGCATCAACGGCGTTGGCGATGTTACAACATTTGGCAATCCGCGTTCAATGAGAATTTGGCTGAATCCACACAAACTTTTTGGATATAAACTCACCACAAATGATGTTATTGCTGCAATCAGAGCGCAAAACAACGATGTTGCCGCAGGCCAACTTGGTGGCCTTCCCGCTGTTAAAGGACAACAACTTAACGCAACAATCACTGCACAATCAAGGCTTAAAACCGTTGAAGAATTTAAAAAAATAATATTAAGAGCAAATAAAAACGGCGCGCAAGTTCGCTTAGAAGATGTTGCCCAAGTTGAGCTTGGCTTTCAAAGTTATAGCACACAAGCACGCTATAAAAGACATCCAGCAGCAGGAATGGCAGTGATTCTTGCCAGTGGTGCCAATGCCCTAAAAACTGCTGACTTAGTAAAAGCAAAAATGGCAGAGCTCTCTAAAAATTTGCCCAATGGAGTCAATGTAATTTATCCTTACGACTCAACGCCTTTCATAAAACTTTCAATTAAAGGAGTGGTTGAAACTTTAATTGAAGCAATATTTCTGGTGTTTTTGGTGATGCTTTTGTTTTTACAAAATTTTCGCGCCACTTTAATTCCAACGATCGCCGTGCCTGTTGTGTTGCTTGGAACTTTTGCAATTTTGGCTGCTTTTGGTTTTACCATCAACACTTTAACCATGTTTGCGATGGTGCTTGCAATTGGCTTGTTGGTTGATGATGCAATTGTTGTGGTGGAAAATGTTGAACGCATCATGCGCGAAGAAAAACTTTCGCCAAAAGAAGCAACAAAAAAATCAATGCAACAAATCACTGGCGCACTGGTTGGAATTGCCATGGTGCTTTCAGCGGTGTTTGTTCCAATGGCCTTTTTTGGCGGATCTGCTGGAGCAATTTATCGCCAATTTTCGATCACAATTGTTTCTTCGATGATTTTGTCAGTTTTAGTTGCGCTGATTTTGTCTCCTTCTTTATGTGCCACAATTTTAAAACCACACCAAGAAGGACACGCTTTAGCACAAAATAAATTTTTAAATTTTTTCAATCAATGGCTAGAAAAAATCAGAAATTTTTACAGCGACAATTCACACAAAATAATCACGCGCTTTTCTAGATTTATTTTAATTTATCTAATTTTAATTGGCGGTTTGTTGTTTTTGTTCAAACGCCTTCCCACTTCATTTTTGCCCACTGAAGATCAAGGCATGATGTATTTAATCGTCAACACTCCAAGTGGCGCAACTTTGGAAAGAACCACAGAAAGCTTGATACAAATAGAAGATTATTTTTTAAACAAAGAAAAAGACAATATCGAACATCTCTTCACCGTTGCAGGTTTCAGCACCGCAGGCAGAGCACAAAATGCTGGCTTTGGTTTTGTTGGTTTAAAAGATTGGAGCGAAAGAAAAAATCCCAATCAAACGGTAATGGCAATTTCTGGGCGCGCGATGGGCGCATTTTCAGCGTTTAAAGATGCTGCTGCATTTACTTTTTTTCCGCCACCAATTCGTGAACTTGGAAATGCTTCGGGTTTTGACCTACAGCTTCTTGATCGCGCAGGTTTGGGCCACAATGCTTTAATGTCGGCGCGCAATCAACTATTAAAAATGGCATCGCAAAATCCGCTTTTAATAGGCGTTCGTCCCAATGGTTTAAATGATGTTTCGCAATATAAAATTGATATTGATTATAAAAAATCCGCCGCTTCTGCCGTGTCAATTTCTGACATTAACCAAACTTTGCAAACTGCCTGGGGCTCAACTTATGTCAATGATTTTATCGACAAAGGACGAATCAAAAAAGTTTACCTTCAAGGTGAGGCCTCTCACCGCATGAGCCCAGATGATTTAAAAAAATGGCATGTCAGAAATTCAGAAGGAAAAATGGTTTCGCTTGGCAGTTTAACTTCTTCTTTTTGGAATTTTGGCTCACCAAAATTAGAACGCTTTAACGGAATTTCTTCAGTAAACATTCAGGGCTCAGCTGTTACAGGCGTAAGCTCGGGAAGTGCAATGAATGAAATGGAAAAAATGATCAAAACTCTTCCCGAAGGAATTGATTTTGCTTGGTCGGGAATTTCTTACGAAGAAAAATTTTCAGGCTCACAAACTTTAACGCTTTATATAATTTCTTTGATCGTGGTGTTTTTATCGCTTGCCGCGCTTTATGAAAGCTGGTCAATTCCTTTTGCAGTGATTTTGGTTGTGCCTTTTGGAATTCTTGGCGCCATCATCGCATCTTTTATCTGGAAAATGAGCAATGACGTTTATTTTCAAGTTGGGCTTTTAACTACTATTGGCTTATCGGCAAAAAATGCGATTTTGATTGTTG
Source organism: uncultured Rhizobium sp. (assembly GCA_964580715.1). GTDB lineage: Bacteria > Pseudomonadota > Alphaproteobacteria > Rickettsiales > UBA1997 > UBA2645. Next base: position 17,167 of record CAZOKU010000026.1, read on the forward strand.
AATTTGCGCGCCACCTTTATGAAAAAGGCCATGACATTGTTGAAGCAAATTTGATTGCAATAAAACAACGCTTCAGGCCAATCATCATGACTTCAATGGCATTTATGCTGGGAATCACACCACTTGCAACTGCCACAGGCGCTGGCTCGGCAAGCCAAAAAGCAATTGGAATTGGCGTGATGGGCGGAATGTTTTTTGCCACTTTCATCGCAATTTTATACGTTCCGATGTTTTATGTTTTGATACAAAAAATTTCTAAAAGAGAGAAAATAAATTTTAAAGCTTCATCATGAAAATAAAAAAACTTCTACATCTCATTATGATTTGCAGCATGTGTTTTTCATGCACGATGGAACCGCGATATAAAAAGCCAAAAGCCGACCTTCCATTTCAAGAAAAAGATTCAAACAAGAAAAAAATTACCGAAATTTCTTGGCAAGATTTTTTTCAATCAGAAGATTTACAAAGAATAATTAATCTTGCGTTAAAAAATAATCGCGATCTTAAAACAGCAAATTTAAACATTAAATTGGCCCAAGAAAATTATGACATAACGCGTTCTAATCTTTTGCCAACAATTAATGCAACTGGCTATGAAACTAGACAGAAAGCCATCAGCGGCTTTGCTTCATTTATGCCAAAAAGACAATTTCGTGCAAGTTTGTCTGCCACTTCCTATGAAATTGATTTTTTTGGAAGATTGAGAAGCTTAAAAAAATCCGCAATGGAAAATTATCTCGCCACCAAAGAGGCTGAGCGCGTTCTTAAAATTTCTTTGATTGCAGAAACTGTGAACGCCTATGCACAATATCTTTTGGATAATGAAATTTTAAAAATCACTGAAGAAAATCTCAATGCACAAGGTGAGCGCCTTAAATATATCGAAGCACGTTATAAGCACGGAATCAACTCACAGCTTGATTTGATCAATGCTAATTCATTAATTGAAACCGCAAGAATAAATCATGAAACCTACAAAAAACTACTTGAACAAGATAAAAATATTTTAATGAATTTAGCGGGAGTTTTTAATGACGAAGCAGTTCCAAAAATTGCCTCATTAAATGACATCAAAATCAACGAAGAATCCCTTGATTTCGCGCCTTCTGAAAGCCTGCTTACACGCCCCGACATTCAACAAGCTGAACATAATTTAAAAAGTGCTAACGCCAATATTGGCGCTGCCAGAGCAGCATTTTTTCCTTCAATCACCCTCACCAGCTCTTACGGCTATGGATCTCGTGATTTAGCCAGCTTGTTTCAAGGCAGAACTTGGGTTTTTACACCACAAATTAATCTGCCAATTTTTAGCGGCGGAAGAAACATCGCTGCATTAAAATCTGCTAACATCAACAAAGAAATTGAAATTGCCCAATATGAAAAAGCCATTCAAACTGCTTTCCGCGAGGTTTTAGACGAGCTTGCAGAAAGAAAAGCAATTAGCCAACAGCTGAAATCTTTTGATAAAATTTTGAGCGGCCAAACAAAATCCTACAGCATTTCACAAAAAAAACATAAATATGGTGCAAGCAGTGGTTTAGAAATTCTCGACTATAAAATAACCATGCTAAATTCCAGACAAAATCATGCTATTGCAAAAAAAGAATATATTGCAAACCTGATTAATCTTTATAAAACAATGGGCGGTGGCAGCGAGCTTGAGTGAGTTGCTTTAATGAATTAGTCATACCCCTCACCGACCTTATGCTAGGCGGAATTTGTAAT
>CAZOKU010000027.1:0-7748 GCA_964580715.1 uncultured Rhizobium sp.
CCTCAGTGCTGGGCGGAATTTGCAATTCCGCCCTATTGTCCATGCAACCCGTTGCAGGACGGGGTCTCTGACCCCGTCCTCACGTTCATTCAAAAATAAATAGCAACCAATTCACAAGTCTATGCCAAAATTTAAACAAACCAAAATCCTGCCCCACCCCGCCAAATTGCTTTACGACCTAGTGATGGACATCGAAACCTACCCCGAATTTTTACCCTGGTGCAAAAAAGCCAAAATCACCAAAATAATTTCCGAAAAAAATCTTGAAGCTGATTTAGTAATCAGTTTCAAAGGATTTATAGAAAGCTACAGCTCCAACGTCTCCCACGGAATCAACAACCAAAATTATTTCGTTGACGTCACCGCCATCAAAGGCCCTTTTAAAAACCTAGTCAACCAATGGACCTTCCGCAACTTAGAAAATAACGAATCCTGCGAAGTAACTTTCTTCATCGACTTCCAATTCAACTCCTTCCTCCTAGAAAAAATGATCAGCCCAATTTTCGAACGCGCCACCGAAAAAATGATCTCCGCCTTCGAAGCCCGCGCTAACACCTTAAAAGGGGTCAGACCCCTTTTATAATCACCAAATTTGCTGAAGATCTTGTTGGGCTTTGTGAGTAAGGTGTATTTCTAGCATTTTATTTGAGTTTATTTTTGGCGGCTTTTTTAATTGCATTCATATTTAACTTTCCAGCATCACCGCTTTCTTCCCCTTCAATCAAAGCTTTCCTGATAATTTCTAATTTTGAATGCGCTTCTCTTTCTTCAAATAATCTTAAAGCATCACGAATAATTTCACTGGATGAAGAATAGCGACCTATTTTCAACTCCTCTTCCAAATAATTATTCCAATATTCCCCTAAACTTATTGTTTGAGTTTTGCTCATTTTATAATTAAGATTTATTAATAATTATTCTTATTTAATCTTAAATTTTAAGAGAAACAACAAATTTTTCCTTAAATTTTAATATAATAAAGGGTTTCAGGCACCTTTGCTTCTGGCATATTAAACTCCAATCTTCCAAACCCCCTTCTCTAAAAATGCCTCGATAGTCTGGCGATTGGCCTTATTAAGCAAATTCGAATGAGAGATTTTTTTCTTTTTTGCATGAGCAGAAAGAGTAACAATTTTTTTATCCTCTAAATAAGCAAGTCTTTTGTAATAGCTATTTGTAAGAGCCTTTCCGACTATCTCTTCCATTATTGTCGTTTTACCATTCTTATCAAATTCTTTAAACGCTTCGTAATATTTTTTTCGATCAATAAATTTGATATTAATTGGCACGAATCCTTCGCGAATTAATAAATAATTATTTAATATCCGACCAATCCTGCCATTACCATCAACAAAAGGATGAATATTTTCAAAGGTAAGATGAAATTTAGCAATTCGCTTTATTATATTATCGCTTATTGATCCATTATATTGCGCCAACATATTTTCAAGTAATGAAATGACTTCTTTTGGCGATGGTGCTATATGACTACCGACTCTAACATATTCTTTATTTTGTCTAAATCTTCCCGCTATATCGTCTCTGATGTTGCTGATCAACATTTTATGCAACAGCAATATCATCTCCAAATCAAGCTCTCTTTCTTTTGATTTAGAATTTATATAAGATACAACACGCGCTAGATTTTTTGCTTCAAAAATTTCTCTCTCAGAAACAAAGCGATCAAGCTCAATTTGTAAAAGAATTTTTTCTGTTTCCTCAAGGCTTAAGGTGCTATTTTCAATAGCATTTGAGTTATAAACCTGTTCAGAAATTTCGGCATCAAGAATTAATTTTAGCAGAGATTCTTTATGAGTTGCTAATTTATAATATCTTTGTCTTAGCAATGATATTTGATCAAAAACTGCAAGAACTTTAGGCATTTTAGTCGGAAATTATATTTTAACAGAATTATGACCATACTAAAATTCACGTTTTTGTCAAGAATAATCGTGAATTGATGCTAAAAGAACGCAATAATTCATCTTTTATAAACTATAATCGTGAATTATAGCAATAAATTAATTAAAAGGTTCCGGCTACCTTTATTTTTATATATCAATTCTCCACTTCTGCGACAAGTATTGCTCAATATCCACGCGCTCTGATGGCTTTAGACATCTTTTAAAAATTATAATTTCTCCAATATCGCCATTATATGGAGCTAAACCAATATTATAAGCTGCAGCAATACCATAATTATTTCTGCCATTTGGATCATTAAGTTGCAGCGCTCCATTAAAATAAATTTTTGTGGCTATTTTGGTGCTGCTCGCAGGTTTTGCCACCACAGAAATAATTCTTGGAATAGGAGAGCTATATGCAGGAACACTACTGTTAGTAAAGTCATTTGCACCATTATTATGCACCAAACGAAACTCAATTGTTGTGGAATAGCCCATCTTCACTCCCTGCGATCCTGTGGCGTAAAAATAAGATGCCGAAGTAGATGCTCTTCTTTGCTCAACAAGAAACAAAGAATATTCTCTAACCCCCATAACAGTTCCACTAACAGTTAAATAATCATTGACTCCGTCAAATCTCAGTGCTGGTAAACCATTAATAGCATTCTTTATATAAGTTGGTTGGCTGCCAGAAGTGGATTGTGTTGCATTGTTTTTCTCTGTAGTATATGTGTTGATATCATACCAAGTTGCAACAGAGTCAGTGTTAGCTGAATCATCAAAAGCATCTTCTGCAGTGGCTTCTGCCCAGAAAGATAAGTCACGAATTGAAGGCACAACTGAATTTCTAGTAGCATTCAAAGCTGTGGCTAAGCGCGCTTTTTTAATCGCCAGATCACCAACCGCAACACCAACAATTAAAATTCCAATAATTACAATAACAACAGATATCTCTATTAAAGAAAAAGCTTGATAACGTTTCATATTTTTTGTTCTAACACTTATACAATTGCCTAATTTTTTATCGTTTTTTTAAAACATATATTTCAATCAAGCTAACAATATTTAAAAACTACACCTTCATCGGAAGGATGACCATGTTCTGGCCTCGCACGTGAAGTCTGCGTTGCATGATATAAGGCACGTGGTTGTACAAAATCTGGGTAAAAATATTTTCATTATCAAAAATAAATTTTGTGCCAAAAAACACCGTATTTGGATAGTCTTTGGCCACACGTTCGGTCAACTGAGTTAGTTTTTCGATAATATCCGTTCCATATCCAACATAGGCTTTAGCAAAACGTCCGTTGGCATTGCAATAATTTTTATATTTACGCAAAATTGTTTTGGTTTTGCTTCTCATGTCACGCCATCTTTGTTCTTCGCGGAAGGTGTTAGAATCAACTTCGCCGACTGTTACAAAAATAAAATTTTTAAAAATTCCGGGGAATAATTTTTTAATTTCAACCAAACAATTCATACCGCTGCCAAAAGTTTGATCAACGATGATTGCTGCTGTGGGCGCGGTTTTATCAATTTCCGAAGTGTTTTCAACGCTTGGAGCAATTGATTCGTTATAGCCATAAAACTGAATTTCTTTTTGCATCAAGCGCATTTTCAGCTTGCGATACATACTTTTTACCAACAAACCGTTAAGCACAAAAACTGACGTGATCAGCAAAGTCACCCAACCACCTTCATAAAATTTTTCGAAGGTTGTAACCAGCAAAATTCCGAAACATAAAACAAAACCAACCGAGGAAATAAATAATTTGCGCTTCCAAAACAATTTTCTTCTGCGATTGCGCACCCAATAAATGCTAAGGCCCAAAAGCGACATCGAGAAAGTTATAAACACATTAATCGAATAAAGCACCACCAACACATGCACTGAACCACCAGTGATCAAAAGAGTTACAATCGCTGCAAAAGCCATAAATAAAATGCCATTTTTCACCACCAATCGACTTGAAAGAGAGCTAAAAGATTTTGGCATCCATTCATCACTTGCCATGTTTGCCACCACAGTTGGGCCTGCTAGAAATCCAGTGTTAGCTGCAACCAACAATAATCCAGATTCCAAAATCAAAACAAAAGGCACAATAAATTCTCCCAGCGCATTATCGCCAATCACCCAATTTTCGGTTAAAATGTAAAAAGTTGTCGCATTTAAAGTTTGCCCTTCAACTTTGTTCACACCCCACAACAAATATAATAAAATTATCCCAGCAGCCGTGAAAGCAAGAGAAATCGCCACTAAAAACATTGTCAATTTTGCGGTTTTAACTCTTGGCTCAGAAAGCGTATTAACATTATTTGAAACCGCTTCAAGACCAGTGTAAGTTCCGCCCCCCATCGAAAAAGCCTTTAAAAACAAGGACAGCACAAACACCAATCCGTAAGCATCTTTGGTTTCTTTTGTTTCTTCAATGGCATTTGGAATCAACTCTGTCAAGCCATAATGATGCGAAATAATGCCATAAAAAATCAATGCGATGTGAGTGATGATAAAGCCAAGAAAAATCGGCATCAAAAATTTTATAGATTCTTTCATGCCGCGCAAATTAAGAAATGCGAGCAACATCACCAACATCAATTCAAAGGCAAGTTTCATCCAGTGCCAATCTATTGGCAAAAAGCTAAACACCGCATCAATGCCACTGGCAACCGAAATTGAAATAGTCAAAACATAATCAATGATCAAAGCCGAACCAGAAACCAAGCCAGCATGGCGGCCAAGAAGCCTTGTTGCAACGCGATATCCGCCACCACCATTTGGAAAAAGCTCAATTACTTGTGTATAGGCATAAGAAATAATAAAAATTGTTAAAGCAGTGGCAATCGCCAAATAAATCGCCATCGATTCATGTCCGACAAGCGCTAAAAAAGCCTCTTCAGGACCATAACAAGAAGATGAAATACCATCCGCACCAAGACCAACCCACGCAAAAAAAGCAACTAAAGAAATGTGTTTTCTAGTTTCTTTATCAAAAGGATCTCTTGGATCACCAAATAAAAAATTTCTAATTTTGAACATTTAGATTATGAATTTTTGCCATAAAATCTTTGATTAACTCCAAAGATTTTATGCCTTTTTCTTTTTCAATTCCAGAAGAAACGTCAATCATCTTGACATTTTTTAGTTTTAAAACCTCTGCAACATTTCCCATGTTGATTCCGCCCGATAAAAACCATTCTTTTTTAGGGTTAAAATCTTGCAAAAATTCCCAATCAAATTTAACTCCACTGCCAGCTTCTTTATTATCCAATAAAAAAATATCTGCACAATCCATAAATTCATTAATCATAGCTAAATCTTCGAATCTTGAAATTGCAAAAGCTTTGATAATTTTAATGTGAGGAAATTCTTTTTTAACTTTCTGTAAAAAATCTGGGTTTTCAGATCCATGAAATTGAAAAAAATCAGGAGAAAATTTTGCCGCAATTTCTTCTAGCGCCGCAAAAGTCGTATTACGCACCACCGCAACTTTTTTAATCGAAGATGGAATATAAGAAGAAAGAAAAACCGCATCGGCAACTGAAATAAAGCGGGGAGATTTTTCACAAAACACAAACCCAATAAAATCACATTTATTTTCAACTGCTGTTTTTACTGAATTTGCATCCGTAAAACCACACAATTTCACTTTCATAAATTCACTAATTTAGAATCTAAACCCCGGAGGAAGAGGCATTCCGCTGGTTGCGCCTCGCATCATTTCTGCTGACCCATCATCACTTTTTTTCTTTGCATCATTAAAAGCAGCAACGATTAAATCTTCTAAAATTTCTTTTTCATCTTCCTTAATCAAAGAAGGATCAATGCTCAATCTAACTGCAGCACCAGAACCATTGATAACTGCTTTAACCATTCCCCCACCAGAAGCACCTTCATATTCTTTTATCGCTAAATCATCTTGAATTTTCTGTATTTTTTTTTGCATTTCTTGCGCTTGGCGCATCAAAGATTTCATGTCCATAAATATTACAAAATTTTGTTAAAAAAGTTTCTTGCCTTGTAACGCATGATTTGGCTAATTCTGCTTAAATAACCAGCCTTGTCAACTCTTTCCTTGGCAATTAAATCATATTCAAAACTCTTATAGCCTTTAATATCAACAATCAACTTAGCAATCTTTTGCCCTTCCTTAATTGGCGCATAAATCGGACCCTTATATTTCACGCTCACATTAACTGAATCAAGCGACTTTTCTTGCGGAACATTAAAAGAAATTTCACGATCAACCACCACATCAACTTGATCTTTCTTGCCCAGCCAAGTGTTGGCCTGAGAAACCACCTGCCCTTTTTCAAAGACGGTTAATTTTTTGTAATGCATAAAACCAAAATCCATCAGCGAGGTGATCATTTGCGCTCTTTGGCGCGGAGTTTTTGCTTTATTTACCACCGCAATTAAACGGCGATTATCACGCTTCACCACCCCAACAACGCCATATCCGCCTTGATTGGTATGCCCTGTTTTTCCACCAACCACACCATCATATTTATTTTTAATCAGTGGATTACGATTTTGTTGTGTGATGTTTCTGTAAGTAAATTCAGGTATGGCAAAATAATGAGCATATTCTGGAAAATCTGAATAAAGCCTTGACGCAAGAGTGGCAAGGTCGCGCAAACTCATATAATGACCTTCTTCATAAAGCCCGTGTGGATTTTTAAAATTGCTATTTGTCATTCCAAGCTCACGTGCTTTTAAATTCATCAACCGCACAAAATTTTCTTTACCATTAGCCGTTGATTCCGCCAAAGCAATCGCCGCATCATTTCCTGAAACTGCTAATAATCCCTTCACCAAATCTTCCACCGAAACCACATCACCATAATTTAAAAACATGCTCGAACCCGACTTACGCCAAGCATCTTTGCCAATCAAACATTGATTCTCTAAACTAACCTTACCTTTTTTTACTTGATCAAAAACCACATAAGCCGTCATCAATTTAGTCATCGAAGATGGTGGAATTCGAACATCAGCATTTTTAGCGAGCAAAATTTCTTTAGTGTCAGCATCCATTAAAAAATAAAATTGCCCATCTTGCAGAGAGTTATTTGCATTGCTTGCCACCGCAACATTAGTTAGCAAAAAGACTATTGCAAAAAAGATATAACAAATTTTATTTTGATAAATTCTTCTCAAAACCATCATAAACCATTTTTACTTTCTAAAGCTTGTTGCTTCTGCTTGGAAGAATCTGCTTCAGCTTTTTTTATTTTAGATTTTTCTTTCTTATTACGAGAAATTTTTTCTGGATCATCTTTAAAAATTTGCGCCATTTTTTTCTCCCGCTTTAACTTCTTTTTTTCATCAATTAATATCTCACTATCTTCAACATCTTCCTTAGTTTTGCTTTGATTCATTTGATCTAAAGACTTTTGCAAACTTTCATTTCCAGCAAGTAAGTAAGTTTTTTTTGACATTTTAGTTTCAACACCAAAAGCATCAGCTTCAGGAATTAAAATTCTGTCAAATTCAACACCACTTTTGCTAAAGGCGCCATAGCTGTTATTGTCATATACAATATCAAACATATCAGCGGGCAAATCAGCACTAGAAAAATTCTGCAAAACTAATTGCGATTTATCTCCATCACCCCCAACATCAACATATCCATAATAAGGGTCAGAATGGTCATTTTGCAAGTCACGCCAATCTGGATCTTTTTTAACCACTTCTTCAACTTTGTTATTATTTCGAGATTTAAGATAATTTTGCCTTGCGACTCTAACTTCTTTTACTTTATCACCATATTTTTTTTGAAATGCTTCATTAGGATTAAGCTTTTTTTGGCAGCAAAAAAGCCCAGCAAAAAAACACAATAGCAA
>CAZOKU010000027.1:7758-17416 GCA_964580715.1 uncultured Rhizobium sp.
GAGTTTTTTTGTGACATCACCATTATTTGTTCCTTACAATTATCGCGTCATGGCCAGATTTTTTAATTTTTCCAACCAAATTTTTAGCCACATTTTGACTTGAAAGCGGGCCTAATAAAACTCGGTATAATGTTTTGTCTTGTTGCTTAACTTCAATTAAACCTTTATGAAATTTGCTCATTAATTTTAAATAATTATCAGCATTATTGCGATTAGAAAAATAACCAACTTGTACAAACAAACCTTTATACTGTGAACTTGAGGCTTGTGAAACTAAAACTTTTTCAGATTCAGAATCAACAATTTCAGCTTCAACAGCTTCTGAATCCGTTTTCTTTAAAAAATGTTTGCGAATTTTTTTACCGCTAATCTCAACTGCTTCTTCTTTAGTTTTATTTTTATTAGTTTGCACTTTTTCTGGTTTAGTGATCTCATATTCCACCACCTTTTCTTCCATCACACCACCACCAAGCATTGAATCTTTTGGGTTAACAACTTCCATACCTCGCGCCATTGCTTGATTTTTAGCATCGAAAGCTTCCGCCTGATTTTGTGCAAAATTTGGATTAGCAAAATTATTCGAAGCTTGATTAGATTGTTCTAAAGGCGATGCCTGATTAAATGTTGGATTTGCTTGCTTCATCATCTGAGAATAACCACCTTGTGCTGCAAGCGCAGAAGCGTTTAATTCAGGAACTCTAGTTACAACTTTCTTTGGACGACCTTGCAAATCGACGAAACGAACCTGCGCAACTTCATCATTTCTTGAAGAACATGCAGTAAAAAGTAAAAATGGCAGAACAACTAAGATTTTTTTCATCTTTAAATAAATTTTATTTCGCAAAAAAACATTGCCTGAAAAATTAATCTTCACATGCAAAAAAACAACAATAAATTTAAAGAAGTTTCGGTGGTGATACGCTAACTGGTAAAAAAGTCGTCATCCTTGAAGCCAAAGGCTTCGAGGATCTCTCGAGTTTTGCGTCAGACATAAAGAAATTGTAAGCTTTCAGCTCAATGATGCCGCGCCACTCTAGCCTTCGGCTCAAGGACGACGATTAGATTTATCATCAAAATCATCAAATAAAATTCTTTTAGCCGCACCATCAAGATCATCATATTGCTTATTCTTCAAACTCCACAAAAAGAAATAAAGCCCAAGCAATCCTAAAGCTAAAGTTATTGGAATTAAAAAAATCAAAACTGACATTACCTAACCCTCAGTGAATTTAACAAAACCAAAATTGATGATGAAGACATCGCAATTGCAGCAATCAGCGGAACCACATGGCCCATAACTGCAAAAGGCACTGCAATTAAATTATAAACCAAAGCAATCAATAAATTTTGCTTCATCAATTTTATAGATTTTTTTGAGAAATTAATCAAATCAATTATTGAGCTGAGTTTTTCTTGCTGCATTACAATGTCCGCAATGTTTTGTGACAAATCAACCGCCTGTAAAAAAGAAATTGAAACATCTGCCAAAGCAAGTGCTGGCGCATCGTTCAAACCATCTCCAACCATAATAAATTTTTGTCCTTCATTTTTTAACTTCTCTAAAAATTTAACTTTTTCTATCGGCGTTTTCTCAAAATAAAATTCATTAATTCCTAATTTTTCTGCAATTAATTTTACATTTTTTTCCACGTCTCCTGAAAGCAAAATAATTCTTTTTTTCATAGCCTTAAGAGCTTCAATTACTGAACCAGCATCCAATTTTATTTCATCTTCGAAAACCAACATAATTTCTTTTTCAGCAATTTTCATGAAACAAAATAATTCCCCCTCTTCTGTTGTGAAAATTTTTTCCGAACTAATTTTGCAAAAATCTTTTTTTCCCAATCTAGCAACAGAAGCTTCTACAAAGGCTTCTAAGCCCTGCCCTTGAATTTCCTTCACTGAAAAATTTTCCAAATCACCTTGATAAGCCTTAGAAATTGCAAGTGAAAGCGGGTGTTTTGAATGCTTTGCAATTGATGCGGCAATTTTTAGAAACTTCTCTTTTTCGTTTTCCAAAACACCAACAATCCTCTTCAGCCTTGGCTTTCCAAGCGTAACACTTCCCGTTTTATCAAAAACAATTATTGGAATTTCATGAATTTTTTCTAAAGCTTCTCCAGATTTTACTAAAATTCCTTTTTTGATCAAATTAGAAATTACAATAGTTTGAACAATTGGAACCGCCAGCGCCAAAGCACAAGGACAAGTTATAATCAAAACTGCCGTAGCATTCATCAAAGCCACTTCCCAACCATTTTTAAACCAAAATAAAAAAGTTGCAAAAGCTAGAGCATGAACCGCCGGAAGATAAAATTTTGCTAGTTGATCCGCAATTCTGACATAATGATTTTTTTTATTTTCAATATCCTCAGTTAAAGCAATGATTTGCGCAAGCAAGCTGTTGCTGGAAGATTTAGTGATTCTAACTTTAATTGGTGCTGCTAAATTTATTGTTCCTGCGAAAACTTCACTGCCAACCATAATTTTTTTCGGCATCACTTCCCCATTAATCAAAGACATATCAATTTCACTTTCTCCCAACATCACCACCCCGTCCGCCGCAATTTTTTCACCCATCGCAACCAGCAAAATCATTTCTTCTTTTAAATCTTTAATCGGAAGAATTTTTACTTTATCACCATTTTCAACTCTGCCAAATCCAGCATTAAGCAAATTAAACTCTGCCGCGATTGCAAAAGCCTTTTTACGCGCTTTTAAATCTAAATATCTTCCAATCAACAAAAAGAAAATCAGCATCACTGCCGAATCAAAATATACATGTGCCGCTGAGCGAAAAGCCTCTAAAGTGCTTACAACACAAGCCAAAAAAATCGCAATTGAAATTGCTAAATCCATGTTAGGAAAGCCCGCCTTTATTGATTTAAAGGCCGAAGAAAAAAACGGACGCGCTGAGTAAGCAATAACTGGCAGCGCAATTAAAGAAGAAAAAAAATGCAACAAATTTCTAGTTTCAACTCCCATGTTTTTTGCATCAAAAAACCACAGCGAAAAAGAAAAAAGCATAATATTTCCCACACCAAAACCAGCAACTGCAAGCGCTTTCAAAATCGAATCATCATATTTTTTTTCTTCTTTTTGCAAAATTTCTAAATCAAACGGCAACAATTTATAACCAATATCACTAATCAGCGAGACCAGATAATTACCCAACGCTTGATCATTTTTCCATTTTAAAAATAAAGTTTTTTTGCTTAAATTAATTCTTGCAAGCAAAACATTTTTCTGTTTTTTTAAGATCCCTTCAATCAACCACACGCAGGCCGCGCAATGCAAGCCCTGCACCGCCAAATTCACCTCAAACACACCATCTTTTTCTAAAATAAATTCATCAATATCAATTTTTTCTTGCTCTTCTGGCTTAATTTTTCTTACCTCAGAATTTATTTCACGAATTTTATAATAATTTTCAAAACCAAATTTACCAATGATTTTGTAGGCGGCAGAGCATCCCAAGCAACAAAATTCTTCTAAATCATTTTTGATTTCTTCACCACAATGCAAACAAAGTTTTTTCATTGAACTACATACCTTTTAACTTCTTGCAACACCTCACCATTCTTGCCCTTTGCAACAATTTCAAAGTCCCACTGACCCTTTAAAGGAAAGACAATTTCCGCGCGATATTGATTATTTAAAAATTTTAATTCCCAATTAAAATCAAACCCTTCTTGAGTTGGACGTCTAAAATTCACTTTAACTTCAGCATCTTTAATTATTCGCGCGTTTTTATCAGTTAAATCAGCTGTAAGAACCCCCATTTTATTGCCATCGCCACGATATTTTATTTTTAACTTCCAACCCAAATCTTGCTGATTTTTAACCATCTGAATTGTTTGATTATAGTTCAAACCTTTTTGATAAGAATCTTTGGTAGAAATGCCCCGCCAAGTTTTTCCAGCAATGTAAATATAAAAAAAATCCACCAAAAAAATCACTGCAAAAAAGGCAAAAAATATATATGGAATCTTACTTTTTTTGGTCATTTTTTGTTGAAGCTGAAATTCTTGAAATCCCTTTTAAACAAAATTCTAAATCTGAAAATAATTCTTTATATTCCAAATTTAAAATTTCTTTGCGCGCAATTAAAACATAATCATGATGAGGTTTTGCATATTTTTTTGCAAGCACCTTAAAAGCTTCGCGCAATCTTCTTTTAACCAAATTTCTGATGACCGAATTGCCCACTGTTTTACTTACAGTATAACCAATCCGACAAAAATCCTTGGCGTTTTTTCCTTCTAAAATATTTTGCTGATAAAAATCTGGAGTTTTAAAGGCGAGCAAAACTAAATGCTTTGAAGAAAATTTTTTACCTTTATTGCTGATAGTTTTGAATTCTGATGATTTTCTGATTTGAAGAATTTTCAAATTCACGAGGAGAGGAGAAGAAAAACGTGCCTTAAATAAATCAAGGCACGAATAAAGTTAAACGGTTAGAGAAGCTCTACCTTTAGATCTGCGTCTAGCAAGAACTTTACGTCCGCCAACAGTCGCCATTCTAGATCTAAATCCATGTCTTCTTTTACGCACCAATTTGCTTGGCTGCCATGTTCTTTTCATAAAAATACCTTATTTCTTTTTTATTGAGGCGCAGTAATATAAAGACTTTAGTTACAAAAGCAAGTGTAAATTTGCTGCCTAAAGCAAACTCCTCAGCACTAACCCACAATTTTCTGCAATTCCTTCACCGAATCAGGATTTACAAGAGTTGAAACGTCCCCCAAATCAGCTTCTTTTGCCATAATTTTCTTTAAAATACGGCGCATAATCTTGCCTGACCTAGTTTTTGGTAAGTCAGAAACTATAAAAACCTTATCTGGCTTTGCTATAGCGCCAATTTGGCTGCGCACCACCTCAATTATCTCTTTTTCTAGCTCTTTTTTAAAACTTCGCGCGATCACAAAAGAAATAATACTTTCCCCCTTAATATCATGCGAAATGCCAATTACCGCAGATTCCACCACATCTGGATGAGAATTAATCGCATTTTCAATTTCAGCAGTTCCCAAACGATGCCCAGAAACCTTAATCACATCATCCGTGCGCCCAATAATTCGATAAAACCCCTCTTCATCCAAAAATGCGCCGTCCCCAGAAAAATAATGCCCTTTAAACTGTTCGTAATAAGTCTTAAAAAATTTTGCATCATCACCCCAAACTCCTCGCGCCATCGATGGCCATGCTTGCTTAAAGCATAAATTTCCAACTTTATTTCTTTCAACAATTTCTTTGCCATTATCATCAAACAAAACTGGCACAATTCCCGGCATTGCAAAACCAGCATGCGCCGGCTTGCTATCTTTAACTCCCGCAAAAGAAGAAATCATAATTCCACCAGTTTCGGTCTGCCACCAAGTGTCAACAATCGGACATTTTTCATTGCCAATTTTTTCAAAATACCATTGCCAAGCTTCTTCATTAATGGGCTCACCAACTGAGCCAAGAGTTTTAAGCGAAGATAAATCATGCCCTTTAACATGCTCCTCACTTTTTTGCATCAAGGCGCGGATCGCTGTTGGTGCTGTGTAAAAAATGTTAACTTTATGCTTTTCAATTATTTCCCAAAAGCGCGCTGGAGTTGGATAAGTCGGAATTCCCTCAAACATCAAAACCGTTGCACCATTTAAAAGCGGACCATAAACCAAATAAGAATGGCCCGTAATCCAACCCACATCTGCCGTGCAAAAGAAAATGTCATTTTCTTGATATTGAAAAACATTTTTAAAGCTGTAACCCGCATAAACCATATAACCAGCGGTGCTGTGCACAATTCCTTTGGGCTTTCCAGTTGAACCTGACGTGTAAAGCGTGAACAATGGTGCTTCCGCTTCCATTGCTACAGCATCATGCTGTTTAGAATGTTTTACAACTTCTTTTTGCCAAATCAAAATTTTATCATCTTCAAAAGCAAAGCTTGCAGATCTTTGATAAACCACCACTTTCTCAATATTTTCAGCAGTTTTTAGCGCTTCTTTAACAATTGCAAATAATTCAATTTTTTTATCGCCGCGAAACAATAAATCCGCCGTAATCAACATTTTTGCACCAGAATCATGAATGCGATCCGCCAAAGCTTTAGCAGAAAATCCTGCAAAAACCACCGAGTGAACCGCACCAATTCGCGCGCAAGCAAGCATTACCACAGCGGCTTCCACAATCATCGGCATATAAACACAAACCCGATCGCCCTTTTTTATTCCTTGAGCAACTAAAAAATTGGCAAATTGGCAAACTTTTTCATGAAGCTCTTTGTAAGTTATTTTTTGATTTTCATCAGTTTTTTCATTGCCTTCCCAAATAATTGCAATTTTATCGCCAGAATCTCTTAAATGGCGGTCTAAACAGTTATAAGCAAGATTAGTTTTGCCATCTTCAAACCACTTAATTTGCGGTTTATTTAAATCGCAATTCATGATTTTTTCTGATTTTTTAAACCAGAAAAAATTATCCGCAATCTTGCGCCAAAAACCAACAGGATTAGCAATTGAGAGTTGATATTGCTGGTCGTAATCTTTTTTAGATTTGATATGAAACATATTTTTAATTTTTTATCTTATGCAAAAACTTTTTCGTCGCTTCCAAAAAATCCTACTGCGGGACGGGGTCTCCTGACCCCGTCCTCACGTTCATTTCTCTATCTAATTCAACCTTTTATCTTATGCAAAAACTTTTTCGTCGCTTCCAAAAAATCAAGCAAAGCATCTCTTATTTTTGCATCAAAACCAATATTTTTTTTCGCCCATTCTTCAACCCACGGGCGTGCCAAATCCCAAATGTTAATATTTTCATCAAGCATCACCCCAACACCTTCAACTAACAAAATAGTTTTTTGCAGCAACAATAATTCAGGCTTAGTGTTCATTTGATAACGCTTAGTCATAGTGATCAAATTTTCTAGCAAATTTGCAATCGAAACATCTTTAACTGAATTTCCCACAATTGATTCACCAATTTTTCTAATCGCCAAAGTTAAATCTGCCACGTCCACTGTTTTTGGCACCAAACCAGCATCAATGTGCACCTGTGCCACTTTGCGATAATTTTTATGTAAAAATCCAATCAAAATTTCAGCAATTGCCAAACGAGTTTTTTTATCAATTCTTCCCATAATCCCAAAATCTACAACCGCAATATCACCATTTTTTAGCAAAAATAAATTCCCTGGATGCATATCTGCATGAAAAAATCCACAACCATAAACTTGTTCGAAATAGCTAATCACAAGGTTTTGTGCAATTTGCTTTTTATCAAAATCGCTTTGCAAAATTTTTTCTTTATCTGAAAAAGGGATTCCATCAAGCCATTCTTCAACCAAAATTTTTGCCGTAGAAAATTTCCAATAAATTTTTGGCACATAAAACCCCTTCACATCAGCAAGATTTTCCTTTAGCTGTGAAGCATTTGCAGCCTCTTGCAGCAAGTCTAACTCACTTCTTGAAACATCTCTTAAAAGATCCGCAACATCATTTAAAGTTTTAGTTAAAAAACTTGAGAAAAAACTAACAATCCAAATTAAAATTCTCAAAGTCGCAATGTCGCGCATCATGATTCTTTTGATGTTTGGACGCAAAATTTTTACCGCAACATTTTCACCATTAATCAATTTAGCTTTATGCACCTGCGCAATTGACGCTGAAGCAACCGCATTAAAATTAAACTCTGAAAATTTCTCAAAATAATTTTCACCAAATTCCGCAATCAAAATTTTTTTTACTTTCTTATCATTAAATGAAGGAAGTCGATCTTGAAATTCACTTAATTTATGGGCAAGCATGCAACCAACTAAATCAGGGCGCGTTGAAAGCATTTGCCCCAGCTTAACAAAAGAAGGGCCAGAAAATCTTAGGAATAAAAAAACTGCACGATTTCTGTTGATAAAATAAAGCGGCAACAAAAACAGAATCAAAGAACCTAATCTAAGTAAATTAAGAATAGGAAAAATCACAATCAACTATTTGCTATTGGTTAGAAGATTGATTAACCGAAGCAGGATCGCCAACAGCAGCACCAGCATCAACTGGAACAGCAGCTGGAGCAGCGCTAGGAGTTAGATCTGGATGATTCACATCAATTTTAATTTTGCTTAAATCAACATCAACACCAGCCCAACTAAACATTTTATTTAACAGCTGAGAAATAATGTTAATTATGTTGTGAGAAACTTCTTGAATCCTTGAAATCGCATTAATAAAAGCAGATCTAGCACCATCGTGAAGGTTAAGAATGTCTGCCATTTCCTGAGCAGTGACAATATTAAGAACCAACAACACCACCGCGATTGAAAAAGCTGTGGAAACAAAAATTAAGACTGTTCTAAGAGCTAGGTAAGAAAAAAAATCGCTAAGCATAATCATCAGTGTTGTTAAAAAGCATTGCCACTCTACAACTCTCTCAAAACTAATTAAAAATTTCAAGCAAAATTTTGGTAATTACACCTCGGAGTTATCCTAGTCTTCTCGGTGTCATGTCAGAGCTTGTCAAAGGATGCTGATAGACTCCGAGGCCTAAAACATCCTTCGACAAGCTCTGACATGACTCCGAGTTGTGCCTTAAACACCTAAGTTATTACCACCAATCAGCAAAGAAGCATCACCATAAGAATAAAAACGATATTTCTCTTTTATAGCATGATTGTAAATGGCACAAGCATTTTCCTTACCAACAAAGGCAGAAATCAACATAAATAAAGTTGATTTTGGCAAATGAAAATTGGTCATTAAAATGTCCACAACCTTGAATTTGTAGGGTGGATAAATAAAAATTTCAGTGTTTTTTATCATTGAAACCACTTTGCCATTTTCATCAACGCATGATTCTAAAACCCTTAGAGAAGTTGTTCCAACCGCGACAATCCTTTTTCCTAAGGCTTTTGCTTCATTAATAATTTTAGCCGTTTCTTCACTAATTGAAAAAAACTCTGAATGCATTTTGTGGTCTTTTAAATAATCCGCTCTAACTGGTAAGAAAGTTCCCGCTCCAACATTTAAAGTTACAAAAACCTTTTTAACCCCCTTTTTTTCAAGCATCTCAAATATGTTATCATTAAAATGCAAACCCGCTGTGGGAGCGGCAACTGCAACACCATTTTTTGCATAAATAGTTTGATAATTTTTTACATCTTCCAGCTTTGTTTCATTTCTTTTTATGTAAGGCGGAAGTGGCACAGATCCATATTTATCAAGCTTTTTAAGCAATTCTTCACCTTCACAATCAAATTTAATTTTAATCGTGCCATCATCACCTTTAAAAACCACTTCTGCAAAAAAATCATCCGCAATTTTAAGGCGATCCAAAACATTAACTTTTTTTGCTGGACGACATAAAGCATTCCAAAGCCCTTGATTTTCTTGGTCTAGATTGAATTCTAAAATTGCTGAATTACGTAAAATTTCTGCTGATAATTTTGCCTTCACCACCCGAGCATCGTTAAAAACCAACACATCTCCTGCTTGCAAAAAATCTACTAAACTGCTTAGCTTAGAATCAAGAATTTTTCCGCCTTCAAAAACCAGCATTTTTGTTTGCTCTTTTGGAAAAAACGGCTCTTGCGCAATTAACTCTTGCGGCAAATTAAAATCAAAATCAGAAGTCTTTAACATGGAAAATAATAAAACACATTTCGGCTTTAAAACAG
>CAZOKU010000027.1:17426-18796 GCA_964580715.1 uncultured Rhizobium sp.
AAGCTGGTCTTGTCAAAGAAATTTTTTCTAATGTTGCAGGAAAATATGATTTAATGAATGACCTGATGAGTGCAGGAATTCACCGTGTTTGGAAGAATAAAATGATTGAAGAAATCGATTTAAAAAATAATTCCAAAATCATTGATCTTGCTGGAGGCACTGGCGACATCGCCTTTCGTATCGCCAAAAAAGCCAAAAAATCTGGTCTTTCAATAAATATTAAAGTTACCGACATCAATCAAGAAATGCTCAATGTTGGAAAAAAACGCGCCATAGATTTAAATTTATTTTCCGACCTTGATTTTATTTGCTGCGACGGTGAAAAATTATGCTTTGAAAATGATAGTTTTGATTTTTTTACTATCGCTTTTGGCATCAGAAACTTCACCAACATCAACGCTGCTTTGCTTGAAGCTTACCGCGTTTTAAAACCGGGTGGAAAATTTATCTGTTTAGAGTTTTCTAAGGTAAATGACTATTTTTTACAAAAATTTTATGATATTTATTCCTTTAATATCATTCCCAAAATCGGCGAAATTATTTTAAAAGATCGCGCTTCCTATCAATATCTAGTTGAAAGCATCCGCAAGTTTCCTTCTCAAGAAGATTTTAAAAAAATGATTGAAAAAGCAGGGTTTAAAAATGTTCGCTATAAAAATCTAAATTTTGGCATTGCGGCAATTCACGTGGCGGAGAAATAAAGTGACGAAATCCGAGTTTTAAACTTATGCTTCGACAAGCTCAGCATGACACCGAGTTGTGCAACAATAAAAATAGCGAAAATTTATTGCCATAAATGTGATAATCAACCTCGCCAACCTCTCTAAAACCAAGCTTCTTCAGCAATTTCATGCAGGCGACATTTTTTTTATCAACTCGTGCTGGAATTTTAATTTCTGGAAAAATTTCAAACAATTTTTTAAAAAAATGCTCGCAAAATTCAAAAGCATAACCTTTGCCACCGAACTCTTTATGCATAATGATCAGAAATTCTAAGTCAAAGTCAGACATCGAAAAAGAACCATCAACCATCGGCTCTTGTTTTTGCACCCCACCAATTCCAATAAATTTTCCTGTAGCATTTTCAAAAATTAAATAAGCCCCAATTTTTTGGTATAATTCGTAAGATTCTAAACTCAGAGCAATATCCATCTCAGCATCAATTCCCTCAAGAAATTCAATATTTTCTTTCTGGTTATAAAGATCAATCACATAATGCTTATTATGTTCATCAATCAAGTAAGCGCTTAATCTTTCTGTTGTAAATACAAGTTCGTTTTTATTCAATTTTTTTATTAAATTTTGCTGTTAGCAAGAATCGAAGTCCGCGACCACCCATATCTTTAAAAAAATGTAAACATTTTTTTAGT
>CAZOKU010000028.1:0-18636 GCA_964580715.1 uncultured Rhizobium sp.
GGCGCTCCTGCTGCGGGCGCAACTCCAGCCAAGGCTGCTGATGCAAAAAAACCAGCTGATAAAAAATAATAGTTTTTTAGATTATTAATTTTCTAAGAAGGAGGCTCTTGCAAAAGGGCCTCCTTTTTTGTTGTCTGAGATTTTTTGCGACAGCGCCATGAAAGGCGGAATTACAAATTTCGTCTAGCGTAGGTGGTTTTATTACAGCGATTTTTTACCTGGTAGTTTAGCAAAAATTGGGTCGGTAATTTTAGGAGATAATAAAGTTGCAAGCCAAAGCACAAAATAAAGTGGGAAAGGGAAGGCAATACGAGATTTGTTTTTTGCAAGTCTGTCTTTAATGATTTTTGCACATTTTTCTGCTTTCATTATGAAAGGCATTGGAAATTTATTGACATCAGTCATTGGGGTTTTGATATATCCAGGGCAGATGACGTTTATTTCAATGCCGAAATTTGCTAAATTGCCACGTAAAGCTTCGCCATAAACTCTGACAGCAGCTTTGCTTGCGGAATAAGCAGGAGAACTAGGAAGGCCGCGAAATCCAGCGAGTGAAGAAATTAATGCAATTTGCCCTTTTTTTCTTTGTTTCATGAAGTGAATTGCAGGGTCTATAGTGTTTATGACGCCATCAAGATTGATGGCAAAAATTTCTTTGATTTGTTTTATTGATTCTGGTCCGCCTTCAGTTCCCGCGGAAATTCCAGCGTTGGCGATCACCAAATCAAGTTGAAAATGTTCTTCAATTTCGGCAATCCAAGAGCTCATTGCAAGCTCGTCTTTTACATCAATAATTTTAGTGAAAACTTTTGCATTTAATTTCTCGCAAATTCTTTTTGTTTCTTGTAATTTTTCGTTGTTTCTGCCGCAGAGAAATAAATTTATACCATTTCTAGAGTAAGACATAGCCAAGGCGCGACCAATGCCGCTGCTTGCTCCGGTGATTAAAATATTTTGAGGATTTTTCATAAATGAAGAAATTATTTATTACATTTGAAGGCATTGAAGGTAGCGGAAAATCAACTCAAAGCAAGATGTTATATGAATTTTTCTTGGCTCAAAAAAAAGATGTAATATTAACGCGCGAACCTGGTGGAACAAAAGTTGGAGAAAAAATTCGTGAAATTTTAATTGATGAAAAAGGCGAAAAATTAACTGCAGAAAGTGAATTGTTGCTGAATTTTGTAGCGCGCCTGGAGCATGTTGAAAAAGTGATTAAACCTGCATTAAAAGAAAATAAAACAGTGATTTCTGATCGTTTTTTTGATTCAAGCTATGCTTATCAGGGAAGCGCGATGAATCTTGAACTTGCTTTGATTGATCAAGTTAGAAATTTGACGATAAAAAATTTTGCACCAGATATTACATTTTTAATTGATGTGCCAGTTGAGCTTGCATTTAAAAGGATTGATGGAAGGGCGGGCAATAATCGCTATGAAAAATTGGGTTTTGATTTTCATCAGAAAGTTCGTGATGGATTTTTGAAATTAGCTAGCGAAAATAAGCGTATAATTTTAATTGATGGCACAAAAAAGCCAGACGAGATTTTTAATCAAATAACTTCTTATCTAAAATAATTTTATGAAAAAAAGAAATAAAATTGCACTAGTTGGTGCGGGAAATATTGGCGGAACTTTGGCTCACCTTGCAGGGCTTAAAAACTTGGGAGACGTTGTGGTTCTTGATGTGGCGGAAGGTGTTGCAAAAGGCAAGGCGCTTGACATTGAACAATCTTCAGTGGTAGAAAATTTTGATGCTAATGTTAGCGGAACCAACAAATATGAGGATATTGCAGGTGCTGATGTGGTGATTGTTACTGCGGGAATTGCGCGCAAACCCGGAATGAGCCGCGATGATTTGCTTGCAACCAACACTAGCATCATCAAATCAGTTGCAGAAGGAATTAAAACTTATGCGCCAGATGCTTTTGTAATTGTGATTACTAACCCGCTTGATGCGATGGTTTATGTGATGCAAAAAGTTTCAGGACTGCCAAAAAACAAAGTGGTTGGAATGGCTGGTGTGCTTGATTCTTCAAGAATGTCACTGTTTTTAGCTCGTGAGTTTAATGTTTCTGTGGAAGATGTTTTTTCTTGTGTTTTGGGTGGACACGGAGACACCATGGTGCCACTGATCAGATATTCCACGGTTGCTGGGGTTCCTGTTACTGATTTAATTGAAATGGGTTGGACTACTAAAACCAAAATTGATGAAATCGTGCAACGCACTCGTGATGGCGGAGCTGAAATTGTTAAACTTCTTGGCACTGGTTCGGCTTTTTATGCGCCAGCAACTTCTGCAATTGCGATGGCTGAAAGCTATTTGTTTGACAAAAGAAGAGTTTTGCCAGTTGCGGCAAATTTAAACGGCGAATATGGCGTGAAAGACCTTTACATCGGCGTTCCAGCAATCATTGGCAAAGAAGGGGTGGAAAAAATTATGGAAATTAAGTTGAACTCGCAAGAATTAACAATGTTTAATCGATCTGTGGAAGCAGTGAAAAAGCTGGTTTCAGAGATTAAGCTTTAAAAACATTAATGGCAATTGTTGAGCTAAAAAAATCCAGACTTGGTTTTGTTTATTGTTTTATTATTGCAGTTTTTCTTGTGATAATTTTGCGCATGGCTTTTATTGTGACGAGCGGCGATAAAGTTAAGGTTAGTGGAATTTATGATCTAAAAAAAGCTGCAAAACGAGGCAATATCTATGATCGCAACGGTGTTTTGGTTGCAACAGATTTAAAAACCAAATCGCTTTATGTTAGCAGTGTGTTGATCAAAGACCCACAGGTGATTGCAAAAGGTGTAGCAAAAATTTTTCCAGATATTTCATTTAAAGAAATTTTAAAAAAAATTTCTGATGGCAAAAGAAGCAAACAATGGATTTTGCTTAAAAGAAACCTGACTCCAACCCAAGTTGATCAAGTGCAAAATTTAAAAATGGCTGGTTTGATTTTTGAAGATGATCGCATCAGGGTCTATCCACAAAAATCAATTGCCAGCCACTTTGTTGGTTACGTTGACCTAGATCGCAAGGGCCTTGCTGGTATTGAAATGCAATATGATCGCAAACTAACTTCTGGTGAAGAAGTTAAACTTGCGATGGATGTTAGAGTGCAAGATATTTTGAATAATGAGTTATTAGTTGGATTGCACGAATATAATGCTAAAGCGGCAGCGGGCGTGGTTATGGATGTTAACACTGGTGAAATTTTAGCGCTTTCTTCTTTGCCTGATTTTGATCCAAATTTACAGCATGAAGCTTCAAAAGAACAACGCTTTAATCAAGTAACCAACGGTGTTTACGAGCTTGGTTCGGTGTTTAAAATTTTTACTAACACTCAAGCTTTTGAAGATAAATTGGTGAAAATCACCGATAGTTATGATGTGAGCGAGCCTGTAAAATATGGGCGTTTCACTATAAAAGATGATCATCCATTTAAAGGAAAAATGACCGTTGAAGAAATTTTTACGCATTCTTCAAACATTGGTACAGTTGAAATTGCTAAAAAAATTGGTGCAGAAAATCAAAAAGATTTTTTAGAAAAAATGGGGCTATTAAAACGTGTGGAAACTGCATTTCCAGGCCTTGGGCGTCCGATTTATCCAAAAATCTGGCGTGAAATTAATTTATACACAATTTCTTACGGGCATGGAATTGCAATCACGCCGCTGCATTTAGCCATAGCAGTTTCTGCAATCACTAATGGTGGGGTTTTGCATAATCCATCCTTTTTAAAATTAGATGAAAATGACAAAGGAAGAAGAGTGATAAGCGAAGCAACTTCAGAAATTATGCGTAAATTATTACGCTCAACTGCTCTAGAAGGAACAGGAAGAAACGCTGATATTGAAGGTTATGAAGTTGGTGGAAAAACTGGCACGGCAAACCGAGCGGAGTCAGGCTCTTACAACGAAAGACAAACCATGGCATCCTTTGTTGCGGTGTTTCCAATTTCTAAACCACGTTATTTAATTTATGTAATTTTTGATCGCCCAAACCACACTTTTAACACAGGCGGAATGGTCGCAGCACCTGTAGCAGGAAGGGTGGTTAGAAACATCGCACCTTTGATTGGCGTAAGTCCGAAGATGCCAAATTCAAAATAGGTCGGCGAAAGGGGCCAGGCTACTTTTTTTAAAAAGTAGCCTGGCCCCTTTCGCTTTTTGTAACCTACCACCTTTAGATTTAACTTAAATCGCGTGGGCTAAGAGGATTCCGCAGGAAATTGCCACATTTAAAGAACGCATATTATTTTTCATCGGAATAAAAACGCGGTGATGTGCTGCATCAGCCACATAATCAGGAACTCCGGCGCTTTCGCGGCCAAACATTAAAATGTCATTTTTTTCAAATTTAAAATTTTTGTAATTCACAGAAGCCTTGGTGGAAGCCAAAATCAAGCGTTGATTTTTCTTAGTGACTTCTTCAGCGAAAAAATTTTCAAATGAATCATGACGAAAAATTCTTGCGTAATCGATGTAATCCAAAGCGGATTTTTTTATTCTTTGTAAGTCGAAAGGAAATCCACAGGGCTCGATGATGTGAAGTTCGCAATCAAAGCAAACACAGGTGCGGATTATGGTGCCGACATTTCCTGCGATGTCGGGCTGAAATAAAACGATTTTTGTCATAATCATTATAAATTTTTAAAGAAAATATCTTTATTTATTAAATCATTTTTTTATAAATAGAGAATATTTTTATTAATAAACTTTGTTTTAAAAGAGATGAGCGACACGGTTAAGATAATTTTCATTGAAAAAGGCGAAAGAAAAGAATTTGAAGTTCCAGTTGGAACCACAGTGCTTGAAGCTGCACACAATAACGACATCGATTTAGAAGGTGCTTGCGAGGGCTCTCTTGCTTGCTCAACTTGTCATGTTGTTGTTGAGAAAAAATTTTACGACCTGTTGGAAGAACCAAGCGAGGATGAAGAAGACATGCTTGATTTGGCGTTTGGTTTAACTCCAACTTCGAGGCTCGGTTGTCAAATTGTAATGACAAAAGAGCTTGATGGCCTCACTTTAGTGGTGCCAGATGAAACTAGAAATGTTTCAATTTCATAATTTCTATTATAAAAATCTCTATTATGGTTAGAAATATAATAATCAAATCTGCTATAGTTCTTTTAGTTCTGGCAGTTGCTTACGGTGTGCTTTGGTATTTCAAAGTTGGTCAACTAGAAAAACAAATCAATAATTTTGTTAGTGAAAACAGTTCTAACGTCTCTATCGGAGAGCTTTCTGTTTCTGGTTTTCCATTCTCACAGAAAATTGTTGTTAAAGATTTTAAATTCAGCATTCCAGCTTCGGGTTTGGGTAAAAGAAAGGTTCATGTTAAACACTTTGAAGCAAAATCAGAAGGCATGTCCACTGACTTCGTGGTTTCTGCAATAGAAAATGTTGTTTTTGAAGCTGTTGATGGAAGCGAGCAAATGGTTGAATTTGTTAAAACTCCAGAAATTAAATTTTCTGTTGCTGAAGGAAGAATCTCTCAATTTAGCTATGTTGATCAAGGATATAAAGTTTTAGGAAGTGATAAAACTGTCATTTATTCAGCGGAATCTTCAAATGTAACTCTTGATGCAGTTTCTGAAGCTGGGGATAAAATTATCTTAAAAATCAAAGTTAATGTTGCTGGAATGAGCGGTTTTGATGCAATTGATCTTTATAAAAATGCTGCAGAAGCAAAGGTGATCCAAGGAATTAAAACTGGTGAAATTTCTCTTGCTGCGCAAGTTGCAGCAAATGGTGCAGAGGTAACTGCTTCTGGTCAACCAATGGCAACTGTTATAAATTCAGCGGTTTCTTCTCTGGTTGCTGCTTCTAATCCAGCTGATGTGCAGAAATCTCTAGATAATATTAACGCAAGCATTCAAAGTCAGATGGATTTATCTAAACAAAAAGCAGCTGCTGGCGCTGTGCAAGTTGCGGCGCAAGATAAGTCTAAGGCAACAGTTTCTGTTATTGCAGATGCTAAGGCTGGCAGTGTCACAAACAGCAATGCTAATGCTGTAAAAGTTGACAATGTTACAACTACAGTTTCTGGAAGTGCAAGCAATAATCCAACAGCTGCACCAGCAGCAAGTTCGATCGCTAATTCTTCAGTTGCTCCAGTGACAAATTCAGTTGTAAATTCGGCAGTTGTAAACTCGGCAGTTACAAATTCAGCAGTTGCAAATTCTGGTGCGCCCGCTGCTGTGTCAGCGAATTTACCAGTTAAAGCGCCAGCTGTTGCTGTTGATGCAAATAAAGCTCCATTGCCTGCTACAGTTCCAATGCCAGCTCAAGTTGCAGGTGCTTCACAAAATTCTCAAGTGCCAGCTTCTGTAACTGCAAATCAAGCGCCAATAGCGCCTGCTGTTGTTGGAGCGCCAGCAGTGGCAAATGCTCCAGCAGCTGATGTTGCTGCTCAAACTGCCGCAAATGCTTCACAAAATGTTGATACAGCTAAAGCGGTTGAAGCGATTAAAGGAAATTTAATGTTTGAATTGCAATATATTTTAACTCCAGTGCAAAATTCGTCATCTCAAGCTGTGATTGATCCAACCCAGATTAATATGGCGACAACACAATATAACAAAACGGTTAAAATTTTGAATTTAGAATTTTCTAATCAGTTTTATAAAGTTTCTGTTAATGGTGAATTTAACATATTCCAAGACGATGGCTTTCCTTCTGGATCAGTTAGCTTTAGAATAGAAAAATTAGATAATTTAATTAATTATTTGGTTACTAATTTTAATACAATTGCTAATCCAGAACCGTCGACAAGCGATCAAACAAGCGCTGTTGCTTTGGGAGCCGTTGATGAAAAACAACAATATTTTGCTTTCTTAAAAAGATTTTCAGCAAATCTTTCTTCTGTTTCTAAAGAAGTGGTACAAAAAAATTCTGTTAGCAATAATGATGTTGCGGTTCTTGACATTAGAAGAGAGAAAAATCTTGAGTTTTTAGTTAATGAAACTCCACTGCGTGAAGTTATGGGTAAATTTTAATGAATGAAAATCAAAGAAGCGCTGTTGCTTGCTGAAGTTGACTTAAAAAAAGTTGAAATTGAAAGTTATAAGCTGGATGCGCTGCTTTTGCTTGCCTACAGTCTTTCGGTTGATAAAGAAAAGATAATTTTTAATCCTGATCTAGAAATTTCTGATTTGCAAAAAAATAGTTTTTTTGCTTTGGTAAAGCGCCGCGCTTTGTTTGAGCCACTTTCACAGATTGTTGGAAAAAGAGAATTTTATGGTCGAGATTTTTTAGTTACGAAAGATGTTCTTGATCCTCGTCCTGATTCAGAGAGTTTGATTGAATTGGTTTTAGAAAATTTTGTCGATAAAAATAAAGACCTAGAATTATTAGAAATTGGGGTTGGTTCTGGATGTTTGATTGTGACATTACTTGCGATTTTTACACAGTCGAAAGCTGTTGGGCTTGATGTTAGTTGCAAAGCCTTGTTGGTGGCACAAGAAAATGCTCTAAGGCATGAAGTGTCTAGTCGCTTAGAGTTGCTTGAATCGGATTTATTTACGCTTTTAGAAACTAAGAAAAAATTTGATCTGATTGTTTCTAACCCTCCTTATATTCCATCTTTTGAAATTGCCTCTTTACAGCCAGAAGTTAGGCTATATGAGCCTTTAAGTGCTCTAGATGGAGGCAGTGATGGTCTTGATTTTTATCGCAAAATTGCAGCGAAAGCAAAAGATTTTTTGAAGCAGGATGGTAAAGTTGTGCTTGAAATTGGGTTTGGACAGGAAAATCAGGTGCTTGATATTTTTGGTGAAAATGGTTTTATATTGATAGGTTCTAAAAAGGATTTGTCTGGCATTACTCTAAGTTTTTTATTTAAACTGCTGTGATTTTTTTTGTATTATTTTTTTAAATAAGACTTTTTTTATTGTTTTGTTAGAATAAATGAACTGTCTGTTGGGGTCGGAGACCCCAACCAGCGCTGAGATTTGTCTGGTATTACTCGAAGTTTGTTATTTAAAATATGATAGTTGTAAAAAAAATATCGGAAATTCGCAAATTTTTGTCTGAAAAAGATAAAAAAATTGCTTTTGTTCCAACCATGGGTTGCTTGCATGAGGGGCATTTGTCTTTGATTAGTCAGGCTAGAGAAGTTGCGGATATTGTGGTGGTGAGCATTTTTGTTAATAAAACGCAATTTAATGAGAAAAGTGATTTTGAGAAATATCCGCGTCAATTAGAATCTGACATAGCAAAGCTTGAGGCTTGCGCAGTGGATTATTTGTTTGCGCCAGAAGATGTGGAAATTTTTCCGCAAGAATCAATGTTTAAAATTACACCAATTGATTTGGCTGATTGCTTGTGTGGAAAATATAGAGCAGGGCATTTTGATGGGGTTGCTTTGATTATTACCAAACTTTTTAACATTATCAAACCACAAATTGCGATTTTTGGTGAAAAAGATTTTCAGCAATTGCAAATTATTAAAAATTTGGCGCAGGATTTAAATTTTGATGTTGAAATTTTATCGGCAAAAACCATGCGCGAAAAAAGTGGTTTGGCCATGTCATCGCGTAATCAAAGACTTGATGAGACCAATAAAATCAAAGCTGCAAATATATATAAAATTTTAAACGAAATAAAAGATGAAGTGATGCAAAGGCCTTTGGAGGTAGAAAAAATTTTGCAAAACAAACAAGAAGAATTGTTAAAAATCGGGTTTGAGAAAGTTGATTATTTAGAAATTCGTGAAGAAAAAAGTTTAAAATTGGTGAAGAATTTTGATGCAAAAAAAACTTCAAGAATATTTATTGCAGTTTATTTAAGTGGAGTTAGGTTGATTGATAATCAGCCAATTTAATTATTAAAATTTTAATCACAAAAAGTGTTGAGGCTGTAGATTTGAAAGCTATTTGATATGCAAGATCTTGGTTATATTTACATCATAATTAGTGAAGTTGGTTTTGCGATTATGATGCTGGTGGTTTATTTCCGCTATTCAAAATTTAGAATTTCTTCTGCTAATGAAATTCGTGATTTAAAAGTAAAGCTTGATAAAGAAACTTCTGCACGTCAAGACGCTGAGTTTAGCCTTATTCAATCAGGAAAAGAAGTTGGGGATAGATTAGAAAAATTGCTGCGCGAAGTTTCTGATTTAAGAAAAGAAAAAGAAGATGAAATTAGATTAAGGCTTGAAGCTGAAAAGCAGATTGATTTGGCGCTGCAAAAAGTTGAGAATATTCAAAGAAGAATGAGCGACTGGAAATTGATCCAAGATTCTTCAATGCAGGACTGTAAAGACGCGATAGTGCAAGTGGGAAATGATCTTTATAAAAAATTAAGTGATAGTTATAAATTTGAAGTTGACACTAATAAAAATTTATTTGGGCGTTTAACAAAAACTATTGAAGACTATATGCGACCTGCTTCAGCTGAAGGGGTAAAAAAGAATGCTGTTGTTGCCGCAAAAACTGTACAGGAAGGAAATGTTCCAACAGGCTCTTTGCCAGATGTTGCGGCTGCTTTGCCTTCTTTAGATTCTTCATCAAAAAATTCTGTGATGAATTTAATTGAAGTGATGAAAGCAGATGGTTATTTGGCTGGTAAAGACTATTTTACGCCAGCAAATTTTGACGAAGCAAAGGCTCGTTTGTTGCTTTGTGAGTTGGCTTTCGTTAAGGAAGGGCAGCTTGAAATTATTGACTTTAAAGGTAATGCTTATTTCAAAGAATTTAATCGCGTGCCAAATAAAACAGCAGCTTTAGAGCTTTTGAAAAAGCGCATAGAAAAATATTTTGTTTATTTAACCAATATAAAATATCGCGATTCGATTGTAAAAGCTATGTTGACTAAGACAAAATTTGAAACCAGTGCCATTATTATTGCGCTTGAAACAGAAAGCGATGTGCGAATTATGAAAGATTTAGGCTATTATGAACAAGCTTCTAAGTTGAATATTGAAGTCATGCATCTTGATGAAATTAGTAATATTGTTTTGTGAGATCGCGTAAAACATGTTGAAAAAAGATCAAAATAAGGGTTTTCTTGCCTTAATTCCATTTTTAAGGATATATAAGCGTGAATTGTTTTTGGCTTTTATAGCGCTTTTGGTTACGGCTTTTGCGATTTTGTTTTTCGGTAAAATTATAAAATATTTAATCGATTATGGTTTTGTTCAAAGAGACCTTTTTTCGCTTAATTTAATTTTATTGCTCTTCATTGCTGTGGTTGTGATTATGGCGGTTGCGGGATATTATCGATCTTTTTTGATTAATCAGGTTTCAGAAAAAATAATTTTTAGTTTACGCAAAAAAGCTTTTGAGCATGTGATTTCGGTTTCTTCTGAATTTTTTGAATTTACTAAAACCAGTGATGTGGTGTCAAGGCTTATGACAGACACAGTGGTGCTTTATAATGTGATGAGCAACACAATATCTTTTTTGTTAAGAAATATATTATTTTTTATTGGTGGATTGGCATTTCTGATTTTTACTAGTCCAAAGTTGAGTTTGCTTTCTTTTATTTCAATTTTGATTGCAATTTCTCCCGTAATTTTTTTAGGAAAAAAACTCAAGCAATTGTCAAGCCAGTCACAAAGCGCTTTGGTTTTAATTGGATCGCGCTTGGAAGAGGCTTTAAATGGAATCAAAACAATTCAAGCTTATTTGTGTGAAAAAAAAGAAGCGCAGAATTTTTCTGTTTTGTTGGATAATTCGCTAAAAATTTCTTTAGAGAAAATTAGTAAAAAATCATTGATGGTTGCTTTGGTGATTGCGCTTTCTTTTGGCGGAATTGCTGTGGTGCTGTGGGTTGGAGGATTGGAAGTTTTAAATGGCAAAATTACTTCAGGAGATTTATCTGCTTTTATTTTTTATTCAGTTATTACAGCAACTTCCTTGGTTTCTTTAAGCCAAATTATGGAACAGTTGCAATCTGCTTCTGACGCTTGTGGAAGAATTTTTCAGCTTTTAGAGGTTGAATCACCAGTAAAAGAAAAAACCACTAACCAGAATTTATCTAATGCAAATTTAGAGGGTATAAAATTTTCGCAGGTTAATTTTTCTTATCCTTCGAGAAAGGAAAACAATATTTTAAAAGATTTTAATCTAGAGATAAAACCGCAAGAAAAAATTGCAATTGCTGGTTTGAGTGGATCAGGAAAAAGCACAATTTTTCAGCTGCTCTTGCGTTTTTATGATGTTGATTCAGGAAAGATCACGCTTAACAATAATGATATCAGAGAGCTTTCTTTTGCGGATTTAAGACGAAATTTTTCTTATATTTCGCAGGATTGTTTTATTTTTTCAGGAACAGTTTTTGAAAATATTTCTTATGTGAATAAAGAAGTTAGTGAAGCGCAAGTTGCAAAAATTATCGCGGATAATGAAGCTTTGCATTTTATCAATGATTTGCCGCAAAAAATGCATAGTTTCGTTGGAGAGAAGGGGGTTAAGCTTTCTGGAGGACAGCGCCAGAGAATTGCGATTGCGCGGGCAATATTAAAAGATTCACCAATATTGCTATTGGATGAAGCCACTTCTGCTTTGGACAATCAGAATGAAAAAATTATTGCTAAAGCAATTGCAGATTTTGCTAAAGAAAAAACTGTAATTACAGTTGCACATCGACTCTCAACTATTGTAAATGCTGATCGGATAATATTTATAAAAGATGGAGAAATTGCAGAGATTGGTTCACATCAAGAGCTAATTAAGCTTGGAGGCTTTTACAAAAAGATGTATGAGGCAGAGCCTTTTATGTAGTATCTTAATTGCTATTCATTTGATTTGACGGATCAAAAGCTGGGTTTTTGGACATTGAGATGGAGCATTGCACGATAAGGTCGCGGTGTTTTTCATTGCCATAGTCAAATTTTCCGCTTTTTTCTAGTGCGCAAAGTTTTTTGCAGGCTTTGCCTTGGTTGCAATAAAAATCAGAATCGTCAGCAAGGGCGATGCTTAGACAAGAAAAAATTAAGAATAAAGTCGCGGCAATTTTTGTTAAAATTTTCACTATAAATTTATTTTTTATTTTTCTGGCGCAGAGCATTGACGGCCAGTTTGAGAGCCGAGTTTAATTGCTTTTCCAGCTTGTAAATCTTCGATTATTGCTAAAAAATTTTCTTTGGTTAAATCTTCAAAAAAATCATCGTTAATTTGAACTACAGGGGCATTGACGCAGGCGCCTAAACATTCAACTTCTTTTAAAGTGAATAAATTGTCGGAAGTGGTTTCTTCCATTTTTATTCCGAGTTTTTCTTGAGCTAGTTTGATTAATTCGTCAATGCCGCGAAGCATGCAGGGAGTGGTTTTGCAGAATTGCAAAAGATTTTTTCCAACTGGTTTTAAGTTATACATCGTGTAAAAACTAGCAACTTCATAAACCTTAATCTCAGGTATATCAAGAATTTGAGCGATGGTTTTTATCACGTCTTTTGAAACCCAATTGTCATTTTGTCTTTGCGCTAAATCAAGCAAGGGCATTACGGCAGATTTTTGGCGGCCTTTGGGATATTTAGCGATGATATCGCGAACCTTTTTTTGATTCTCGTTGTTAAATTCAAATGTCATAATATTACTCTACTTTTTTCCAAACAGCTTTTTTCGCAGCAAGCAAAATCACAAATAAAGCCGCTAAGAAAATGATTGTTCTAATTCCCATTTTTTTGCGATGTTCAGTTTCTGGTTCTGCCGCCCATTGCAAGAAGTTTACGACATCAATTGCCATTTGTTCTTTAGTGGCAAAAGTTCCGTCTTTATAATCAATTTGCCCGTCATCAGTGATTGGAGCTGGCATTGAAATTTGACGACCTTCAAAATAAGGGTTATAGCTTTTTCCTTCAGCCATTGTAAAGCCGTCGGGTGCGTCAGTAAAGCCAGTTAAAATTGAATAAACATAATTTGCGCCGTCATGACGAGCTTTAACGATTAAAGATAAATCTGGTGGAAGTGCTCCACCATTGGCTGAGCGCGCTGCATTGTCGTTGGCATAAGGGCTAGCGAATTTGTCAGATGGAAGGCCTGCGCGATCAAACATGTCGCCATCGTCGTTTGGGCCATCAGTGACGCTTGCTTCGGAAGCGAGTTGTTTGATTTCATTTTCTGAAAAACCAATTTCAGATAAATTGCGATAGGCCACACGTTTCAAGCTGTGGCATGAGGCACAAATTTCTTTGTAAACTTGATAGCCGCGTTGGGTGGAGGCACGATCAAATCTGCCGAAAAAGCCGTCAAATTCCCAGTTCATTTGTTTGGGGTGAAGTGCTTGCGTGCTAAGAGGATTGTCGCCGTGAGCTTCGTTTGCACTGGCCTTTAAACAAAGAGTTTGTAAGGAGCAGATTAATGTGAAAATTAAAAATATTTTTTTCATTTTAAAATTTATACAATTTTTTTTCAAAATCGACAATTTTGCCGTCAGAAATTTTAACACCTTCTTGGTTTAAAATTTCAATTTTCTTTTTTAGTCCAAAAGCATAGCCACCAATACCGCCGTCACTTCTGACCACGCGGTGACAAGGAACCTCAGGCGCATTTGGGTTTTTGCCAACAATTTGTCCGACCGCACGAAAACCTTTGGTTTTCAGCTTTTTTGCTAATTCTTTATAAGTCGTCACTTTTCCTTGTGGAATTTCGCATAAAAGATCATATAACTTTTGCGAATTAATAGCCATAGGTTAGTGCTTTGACTTATAATGTTGGTCGATTGATTCTGGCAATGGTAAAGTTTTTTCAAACTTTGGTAAATTTGGCAAAATCACAAAGAAATAAGCGTAATAATATAAAGTTGCAAAGCGAGAAGCCCAGATATACCAGCCTTCAGCAGGTGATTTTCCAAGATAGCCAAGGAAAATGAAGTTTAAGAAAAATAACCAGAAGAATTTTTGAAATAGTGGGCGATAAGCGCCAGACTTGATTTTGCTGCGATCAAGCCAAGGCAAAGCAAATAAAACTGCAATTGCGCCAAACATCATTAAAACGCCGCCGAGCTTGTCAGGAACAGCGCGAAGGATCGCATAAAATGGCAAGAAATACCATTCTGGAACGATGTGAGCAGGTGTCACCATTGGATTTGCAGGGATATAGTTGTCTGGATGGCCTAAAGAATTTGGATAAAAGAATAAGAAATAGCCAAAAATCAAGAAAAATCCGACAAAACCAACCAAATCTTTGATAGTGAAATAAGGGTGGAAAGGAATGATGTCTTTTTTGCTTTTAATTTCAACGCCTGCTGGGTTGTTAGAGCCAACTTTATGCAAAGCAGCAAGGTGAATCATAACAATTCCAACTAAAAGGAATGGCAATAAAAAGTGCAAAGCAAAAAAGCGGTTAAGTGTTGGGTTGTCAACGGAATATCCGCCCCACAGCCACACCACAATTGATTTTCCAATTACAGGAATTGCAGAAAATAAGTTGGTGATAACGGTGGCGCCCCAGAAGCTCATCTGACCCCACGGAAGCACATAACCCATGAAGGCGGTGGCCATCATCAGCAAGAAAATCACAATTCCAGCCCACCATAAAATTTCGCGAGGTGCTTTGTAAGAGCCATAGTAAAGGCCGCGAGCGATGTGGCCATAAACAGCAACGAAAAACATTGAAGCGCCAACTGCGTGAATGTAGCGGATTAGCCAGCCATAGCGAACGTCACGCATGATATGTTCAACCGAATCAAAAGCTTTTTCAGTGTTTGGAACATAATGCATGGCAAGAAAAAGGCCGGTGAGAATTTGTACCACCAAAGCAATACCAGCAATTGAGCCAAGGCCCCAAAGATAGCTTAAATTTTTGGGATAAGGGTGTTTTAAAAAAGTGCCTTCAATCATTGAAATAACTGGCAGGCGGTCATTAACCCATTTTGCAACTTTAGAAGTTTCGGTAAGACTTTTTGGTAAATCGTTTTCGATGTGATTGCTCATAATTATTGTTCTGTTATCCGATTTTAATTACGCTATTTGACACGAATTCATAAGGTGGAACCTCTAAATTTTTAGGTGCTGGGCCTTTTCTGATTCTTGCAGAAGTGTCATATTGTGAGCCATGGCAAGGGCAGAACCAGCCTTTAAATTCGCCTTGTCCGCCAATTGGAACACAGCCTAAGTGAGTGCAGATGCCGATGGTAACCAACCATTCTTCTTTGCCAGCTTTAACCCTTTTAGAATCTTCTTCAGGATCTTTTAATTCAGAAAGTTCAACGCTTTTTGCAGCAGCAATTTCTTCAGCAGTGCGGTGTTTGATGAAGATAGGCTTGCCGCGCCACATTACCTTTTTTTCTTCACCAACTTTTATGTTAGAAATGTCAACTTCAATTGAAGCAAGAGCCTGTACGTCGCTTGACGGATTCATGCTGTCAACAAATGGCAAAATCGCGCAAGCTGCGCCAAGGCCAGCGGTTGCATAGGCGGTGTTGGTAAGAAGTTTACGACGATTTTCGTCTTTTACTTTTTCTTCCGTAGAAGAATTGTTATTGTTATTTTCAGTCATTTTTATAAAAAACAAAATAGAAAGCTGATCGCTTTTTAATGATTAAGAGCAATTTATCAACTCTAAATTTAATTTCCAAGACATGACAATATTAAAAATAAAAAAACTAGAAAATTCAAAAGAATTAGCTTTGCCAAAATATGAAACTGCGGGAAGCGCTGGAATGGATTTGCTTGCGGCAATTGACGAGGACATTATTTTAAAGCCCGGTGAAGTGAAATTAGTAAAAACGGGGATAGCTATTGCTTTGGAAAAGGGTTTTGAAGCGCAAGTGAGACCAAGATCAGGGCTTGCTTTGAAAAATGGTATTACGGTTTTAAATACACCCGGAACTGTTGATTCTGACTATCGTGGAGAGGTTTGTGTGATTTTAATTAATCATTCCAAGGTTGATTTTACGGTTACTAGAGGCATGAGAATTGCGCAGATGGTGATTGCAAAATATGAACAAGCGAAAATTGTGGAGGTTTCGGATTTGGATGAAACGGTGCGCGGTGCTGGTGGGTTTGGAAGTACTGGGACGAAATAGTTTTAGTAATTTGGCATGAACGGTGTGGGCGGAGTTATAAACTCCGCCCAGCATCGAGAAAACTTTTCGTGGGACTGAAGTCTTAAGATCAAGTTTCTATGTTCGTGTTTTGATTGTTTAAATGGGGAACTGAATGGTGGGACGGGTCATAGACCCCGTCCCGCATCGAGGTACGAAATAGTTTTCGGTATGTTGCTATGAACGTGTGAGCGGAGTCTTAAGACTCCGCCCAGCATCATACTCCAGCGTTGAGAATGCGTTTATTGTCGAGACTCCGCATTACGTTTGGACTCCTCCTTGCATCAAGTATTATCCACACATCCCCTCTCCCCACTTGTGGGGAGAGGGTTAGGGTGAGGGGCCTTTTGATTAAGTTTAGTATAATAGTGTTAAAAAATGTTAAGTGATTTACAAAAACAACGTTATTTACGTAATACCATTTTGCCAGAAATTGGTGAAGAAGGGCAGGGAAGGTTGTTGCAAGCGAAGGTTCTGGTGATTGGTGCTGGTGGCTTGGGCTCTCCAGTGTTGTTTTATTTAGCGGCTGCTGGGGTTGGAAATATTGCAGTGGTGGATGATGATGTGGTCGAGCTTTCAAACCTACAGCGGCAAGTGATTCATAATCAAAAAAATTTAGGCGAGAAAAAGGTGAAAAGTGCAAGAGAAAAAATTTCTTTGCTTAATGAAGATGTGAATTTGCAGATTTATGAAACGCGCGCCAGTCTTGAATTCTTAAGAAAAATCGTGCCAGAATATGATTTTATTTTAGATGCTACTGATAATTTTCCGACACGTTTTATTATTAATCAAGTTTGTTATGAATTGCGCAAACCCTTGATTTTTGCGGCAGTAAAAGGCTTTTTAGGACAGGTTTCGGTTTTTAAAGCTTATGAAAATAACAATCCTTGTTATGCTTGTTTTAATCAAAATATTGTTGATGAAAAATTTTCTTTGCCGCTTGCAGAAAAAGGAATTTTAGGTGCGGTTGCAGGAACAGCAGGTGCGCTGCAGGCCACAACAACAGTTAAAGAAATTTTAGGAATTGGCGAAAGTTTAGTTGGAAAAATCTTATTTTTTGATTTTTTAAAAAATGAATTTCGGAAAATTGTTTTGAAGAAGAGCTTGGAATGTAAGGTTTGTGCGAAGTAAGTTTTAAGATTGATTGACTTATCAAAAAAGATCTGTTAAAAAGTGGCCTCTCTTTTAAAATAAGGACAGGTGGCCGAGTGGTCAATGGCAGCAGACTGTAAATCTGCCCGCGTAAGCGTTCGCAGGTTCAAATCCTGCCCTGTCCACCAGTCTTCGCTCGAAGAGCTTCGACTGGCAGGCCGTTCTTTTTTAACTATAGCTGGTTCTTTGCTGTGGTTAGAAAATTAGGTGTATTAATTTTCTTCAAGATTCCAGCGGGCTTGCCCGCTGAAGCTTAAAAGAGCGTAAGCGGGTGTAGCTCAAAGGTAGAGTTCCAGCCTTCCAAGCTGGCCGTGAGGGTTCGATTCCCTTCACCCGCTCCATTTCATTTCGCGTGTTCGGTCATTCTTTTTATAAAGAATCAGAACTCGTAGATATCTTTTCTGTGTCCTATTTTAACGACAACAACAACCAGTGTTTCTGATCTTTTTTCGCAAAGAATTCGATAATTTCCGACTCTTAATTTATAAATGCCTTTTAATCTTCCTTTTAGAGGGATTAAAGTTTTTTCAGGGTTTAGTAAAAGCTTGGAATTAATCGTTTTGGCGATAATTTTTTGTGTTTCAGTTGATAAAGATTTAAAATCTTTTTCTGCTTTTTTTGTAAAGATGATTTTCCAAGACATTACAAACCAAGCTCTTTTTGCAATTCTTTCCAAGATTTTCCTTTTTCTCCAGAGGCCTTAAATTCGGCCAAAGATTCCACAACATCTCTATAATCTTCCTCTTCTTCGATTTTTTGTATAAAATAATTTTCTAAAGCTTTTTTTATATAATAGCTTTTTGATCTCTCTTCTTTTTGTGCAATTTTTTCTAGCATTGCGGATAATTTATCCGGAAGGCTGACAGACATTGTGATTGACATGTTGGTTATGTTATAAATATTAATAAATAATAGATCTATTATATAATAATAAATATATTATCTGTCAATAGGTGTTATGTTATAGGTTATCGAAGGATGTTTTAGACCTCGGAGTATATCAGCATCCTTCGACAGGCTCAGGATGACATCGAAAAGCTAGGAATGATATTTGCAAGCTATGACATGACACACATTTTTTATCCACTATACCAAAAATTATCTAAATTAATCTAGTGTTTAAGGGAGGATTAATTTATCATTAAATTTTTTTAACATTTTTTTATGGTGAAAAAATTTAAGATACATTCGAAATTTGCTCCGGCGGGGGATCAGGTGCAGGCGATTGCGAAGTTGCTTCATGGATTAGAAGAGCATAAAAAAGATCAGGTTTTGCTTGGAATTACTGGGTCGGGCAAGACTTTTACGATGGCAAATATCATTGAAAAAACGCAACGTCCAACCTTGATTATGGCGCATAATAAGACTTTGGCGGCGCAGCTTTATGGCGAGATGAAGGAGTTTTTTCCAGAAAATGAAGTGGGATATTTTGTTTCTTTTTATGATTATTACCAGCCCGAAGCTTATGTCCCTAAGACTGACACTTATATTG
>CAZOKU010000029.1:0-18475 GCA_964580715.1 uncultured Rhizobium sp.
ATTACCAGCCCGAAGCTTATGTCCCTAAGACTGACACTTATATTGAAAAAGATAGTGCGATAAATGAACAAATTGATCGCTTGCGTCATGCGGCAACGCGTGCTTTGTTTGAAAGGCGTGACACGGTGGTGGTTGCTTCAGTTTCTTGCATTTATGGTATTGGTTCGCCAGAATTTTATTCTAAAATGGTTTTACGCTTAAAAGTTGGTGATGAAATCAATCGCCAGAAGCTTTTGTGTCGCTTGGTTGATTTGCAATATCAGCGCAATGATGTGGTGCTTGAGCGTTGCAATTTCAGGGTGAAAGGTGATGTGATTGATGTTTTTCCGTCGCATATGGAAGAAAGGGCGTGGCGGATTGTTATGTTTGGTGATGAAATTGAAGAGATGGTGGAATTTGATCCTTTAACTGGTGAGAATTTTGAGAAATTAAATGAGATCGCGCTTTATCCGTCTTCGCATTATGTGACTCCACAAGACACTTTGCGCGGGGCGATTGCTAACATTAAGCAAGATTTGGCAATTAGAGTTAGTGAGTTAGAGGCGCAAAATAAGCTGGTTGAAGCACAAAGATTGAACCAGCGCACCACTTATGATATGGAGATGATGCTTGAGATTGGTGCTTGTAAGGGAATTGAAAATTATTCGCGCTATTTAACTGGACGCCCAGCTGGTGCGCCTCCGCCAACGCTTTTTGAATATTTGCCAAAAGATGCGTTGCTTTTTATTGATGAAAGTCATGTGTCGGTGCCGCAGGTTGATGGTATGTATAAAGGTGATTTTGCGCGTAAGTCAACTTTGGTGGAGCATGGATTTCGTTTGAGAAGCGCGCTTGATAATCGTCCGCTGAAGTTTTTGGAATGGGAAGAATATCGTCCGCAAACGATTTATGTTTCAGCAACGCCTGGGAAATATGAAATGGCGCGAGTGCAAGGCGAGGTGGTTGAGCAAATCATTCGGCCAACTGGGTTGCTTGATCCAGTTTGTGAAATTCGTTCGGCCAAAACGCAAGTCAAGGATTTGCTTGAGGAAGTGAAAAAAACTCGCGACCAAGGCTTTCGCACATTAGTTACAACACTTACTAAAAAAATGGCGGAAGATTTGGCGGATTATTTAAATGATGTAGGAATTAATGTGGTTTATATGCATTCGGATGTTGATACGCTTGATCGTATCGAAATAATTCAAAATTTGCGTTTGGGAAAATATGATTGTTTGGTGGGGGTTAATTTATTGCGGGAAGGGCTTGATATTCCTGAATGTGCATTGGTTGCGATTCTTGATGCTGATAAAGAAGGGTTTTTAAGGAATGAAACTTCGCTGATTCAAACGATAGGGCGTGCTGCACGAAATTCGGAAAGTAAGGTGATTTTATATGCGGATAAAGAAACTAAGTCAATTAAGGCAGCCTTGCAGGAAACCGAGCGCAGAAGGAAGATTCAGATGGAATATAATAAAAAGCATAACGTAACTCCAACTACAACTTATAAGCCAATTGGTTCGGCCTTGTCTAATTTATATAAAAAGGATGATGCGAAAAAACAAAAAGAGTTGGCGAGTATCAGTGAAAAAGACATTGATAAGTTGAAAAAAGAGATGCTTAATGCAGCGGCGGATCTTGATTTTGAAAAGGCGGCCAAGATTCGTGATGAGATTAAGAAGATTGAGAATTTGAAGATGGATTTGGTTTAAAGCAAAGGTTTCAGATAACTTTTTCTCGATGCTGGGCGGAATTTGTAATTCCGTCTTTACTATTCATTAAAAACTAGAAAACCGTGTTGCTAATTAAATTATGGTATGAACTTCAAGGGCGGGATTACAAATCCCGCCCAGCATCGGGTAGTTAATGGATAATTACTAAAGCTAATAAAAAGAAAAAATTTGAACTTTTAAATTTGATGTTGATAATATGTGCCCTCTTATTGTTTTTTAATTAGACTAATTGGCGAAGTAGCTCAGTTGGTAGAGCAGCGGGATCATAATCCGCGTGTCGGGGGTTCGATCCCCTCCTTCGCCACCATTTCTATAGGTTTTTCTCATGTCTAAAGAATTATTTCAAGATTCATCCTTTTTTAGCACTAACATCGTTTTTATAAATGAACTTTATCAAAAGTTCTTACAAAATCCTGCATCAATTGACAAATCATGGGCGGATTTTTTTAGCGCCAATAATGATGAAGTAAAAGCTGTTTTGGCTGATTATAAAGGGCCATCTTGGGCGTCAAGAAAGCTTCAGGTTGTTGGATCAGAAGAGTTTGATATTTCTTCAAATGTCAAAAAAGAAGTAAAAAAAGATGCAAAAACGCCTGTTTTGGGCCATAGTCAAAAAGATCTAAAGCTTCACGTTGAAAATTTAATTTTAGCTTACAAAAGATTTGCGCATTTAGATGCTGACCTTGATCCGCTTGGTTTAACAGCGCGCAAAATGGTGAGTGACATTAATCCAAAAGTGCAAGGAATTGATGATGCTGATTTAAAACAAGAAGTTGATTTGCAAGGAAAATTGGGCTTGGGCAAGGCTAAAGTTGCGCAAGTTATTGAATATTTAAACTATATTTACGCAGGAAAAGTTGGCTGTGAATTTGAATATATTTGCAGCTCAGAGCAAAAAGAATGGTTGGCGCGCGAGTTTGAAATGGCGCAGCTTACGGCTATTGCAAAAGATGAAAAAATTAAAATTTTAAAAGAAATTATTCGCACTGAAAAATTCGAGCAATTTTTGCATAAAAGATTTCCAGGGGCAAAAAGATTTTCGGTGGAAGGTGGTGATTCTTCAATGAATTCGCTAGAAAAAATAATTGATGTTGCGGCAAAAAATGGGGTTAAAAAAGTGGTGATTGGAATGGCACACAGAGGTCGTTTAAACACTTTAACTGGAATTATGGGTAAGCCATATCATCAAATGTTTTCTGAATTTAAGGGAACTCCGGGAATCCCAGAAGGGGTGACTAAATCTGGTGATGTGAAATATCACATGGGTTATGCGGCAACGCGCGAAATTGCTGGCAATAAAGTGGATTTATCTTTGGCATTTAATCCGTCACACCTTGAAGCGGTGAACCCTGTGGTTGCTGGAAGAGTGCGCGCTAAACAAGATCTTTACGGTGATTTGGAAAGATCAAAAGCAATGGCGATTTTAATTCACGGCGATGCTGCTTTCATTGGTCAGGGAATTGTTGCGGAAAACTTGGTGATGAATGGGGTTAAAGGTTATACAACTGGTGGTGTGGTGCATTTAATTATCAACAACCAAATTGGTTTTACGGCTAATCCGAATGATTCGCGCAGCACAACTTATTCTTCTGATTTGGCAAAAGCTGTGGAAGCGCCAATTTTTCACGTTAATGGTGATGATGCTGAAGCGGTGGTGCGTGTTTCTGAAATTGCAACTCGTTATCGTCAGGTTTTCAAAAAAGATGTGGTGATTGATTTGATTTGCTATAGAAAATATGGCCATAATGAAGGTGATGAGCCGCTTTACACCCAGCCAGTGATGTATTCCAAAATCAAAGAACATCCAAGTTTAGAAAAGATTTATTCACAAAAATTAATTGCAGAAAATGTTATTTCTGAAGCTGAATATCAAAAAATAGTGGCTGATTTTGAAGCTCATCTAGTTGCAGAATTTGACAAAGCCGCGGACTATAAACCAAAAGAAGCGGATTGGTTGAAACGTGATTGGAGCGCGATTAAAGACGGTGATAATTCAATTCCAAATACTGCTGTTACTAAGAAAAAATTAAAAGATTTAATTGCAAAAACTGTTACAGTTCCTAGTGATTTTAATGCTAATTTAAAAGTTTTAAAAGTTCTAGAAGCGCGTAAACAGGCGGTTGAAGTGGAAAATAATATTGATTGGGGTTGCTCTGAGGCTTTGGCATTTGCGTCATTGCTTGATGAAGGTTATCCAGTGCGCATCACCGGTCAAGATTCTGGTCGCGGAACTTTCTCACATCGTCACTCAATTTTGCATGATGCTGCGAGTGGCAATCGTTATTCGATTTTTTCGCCATTTAGCAATAAAGCAAAATATGAAGTGCATGATTCAGTGCTTTCGGAATATGGTGTGCTTGGTTTTGAATATGGTTATTCGCTTTCTTCTCCAAACAGTTTGGTGATTTGGGAAGCGCAATTTGGCGATTTTGCTAATGGTGCACAAATTATGTTTGATCAATTCATTGCTTCATCGGAAGTTAAATGGTTGAGAAAATCTGGTTTGGTGATGTTGCTGCCGCACGGTTTTGAAGGGCAGGGGCCAGAACATTCTTCGGCGCGTCTTGAGCGCTATTTACAAGCTTGTGCGGACAATAATTTGCGGGTGTGCAACATTACAAATCCAGCAAATTTTTTCCATGCATTACGTCGTCAATTACACAGTAAAGACCGCAAGCCGTTGGTGGTGATGTCGCCAAAATCGCTGCTGCGTCATAAACTTGCAGTTGCAACTTTGGAAGAATTTTCAGAATTAAATTTTAGAACTGTTATTGAAGAATCTTCGAAAATTGTTGCTGCTGACAAAGTTCGCAAAGTGGTTTTATGTTCTGGTAAAGTTTATTATGATTTGTTTGAGGCTCGTGAAGCTAAGAAAATCAATGATATAGCTTTGGTTCGTCTGGAACAGCTTTATCCTTTTCCAAAAGAAGAATTAAAGGTGGAGCTAAAAAAATATAAAAATGCTGAAGTGATTTGGTGTCAAGAAGAGCCAAAAAACATGGGCGCTTGGGGTTTTGTGCAAGATTTATTAGAAGAAACTTTGCTTGAAGTTAAACATAAAATTTCTCGTGCGAAATATGTGGGGCGTGTTTCTTGCGCTTCACCAGCAACTGGTTATGGTTCATATCACTCTCGTGAACAGAAAAATTTAATTGACGAAGCTTTAAGTTAGTTATAGTTTTGTCTTAAGGCACTGTCGCAAATCAAAATTTTCTGAAGTGCTCTTAATTTAAACCAAGAAGAAACCACACCACATGAAAACCAAAGATAGAATTAAAGAAGAGATTGGATTTGATAAATTGTTGTTAACATTAATGATAGCAACAATTAGCTCTGTATTGAGTTGGGTATGGAATAGTAATGCTATACTATCTTCTGTTATAATTATAACGGTTAGTGTGTTTTTACTTTTTCTTAGTATTATCTCAATAATTACGTTTTTTAAAATTAAATTTAAAATTGTGGAGTTAGATAAATATGAATCTTGAATTTCTTCATAGTGCAGATTTTTTTGCGCTGCTTATTATGTTTTTTGCATCAATGTTTGCAGTTACTGCAGTTTGGATTATGCATGATCTTGATAAAGATGACAAAAAAACTAAGCACAAAAAAATTTATAAAATTAAAAAAGCTTAAATTATGACAATCGAAATAAAAGTTCCAGCTCTTGGAGAATCAGTATCAGAAGCGGCAATCGCGAAATTACATAAAAAAGTTGGAGACACTGTGAAGGCTGACGAATTAGTGGTCGAGCTTGAAACTGATAAAGTTACTCTTGAAGTTAATGCGCCTTCAAATGGCGTGATTTCTGATTTGAAGGTTAAAGAAGGGGATAATGTTAAGGTTGGTGATTTGATTGCAATTATGAATGAAGGCTCCGCCTTCGCTAAAGCTACGGCGGACAAGTC
Source organism: uncultured Rhizobium sp. (assembly GCA_964580715.1). Lineage (GTDB taxonomy): Bacteria > Pseudomonadota > Alphaproteobacteria > Rickettsiales > UBA1997 > UBA2645. The sequence continues at coordinate 5,621 of CAZOKU010000029.1, forward strand.
CGTTTCTGTTCAGGGCTCTAATGCTACAGCAGCTTCTGAAAAAACGGTGCAAGTGCAACAATCTTCTGGGCAGCATCCGCTTTCGCCAGCGCCGAAGAAGTTGGCTGCTGAAAATAATGTTGATGTTTCAAAAATTTCTGGAAGTGGTAAAGATGGGCGTGTTACTAAGGGGGATGTTTTGGAGGCGATTTCAAATCCAGCAACCCAGAATCCAAACGCGCCAGCACAAGTTGTGAATGGCAAACCAGTTGAACGTGTTCGCATGTCGAAATTGCGTCAAAAAATTGCAGAAAGGCTGAAAGAGTCGCAAAATACGGCGGCGATTTTGACTACATTTAACGAAGTTGACATGACTGCTGTGATGTCAATGCGTGCGGAATATAAGGACATTTTTGAGAAAAAACACGGGGCAAAACTTGGTTTCATGTCGTTTTTTGTTAAAGCTTGTGTTGCTGCTTTAAAGGAAATTCCGGCGGTTAATGCGGAAATTGATGGCACGGATATTATCTATAAAAATTTCTATGATATTGGGGTGGCGGTTGGCTCGCCTCAAGGTTTGGTGGTTCCAGTTTTAAGAGAGGCCGATAAATTAAATTTAGCGCAAATTGAAAAAGGCATTGCAGAACTAGGCGTTAAAGCGCGCGATGGCAAATTGACAATTCCTGATTTAACTGGGGCAACTTTCACTATTTCAAATGGTGGGGTTTATGGTTCATTGATGTCTACGCCGATTATTAATCCTCCGCAATCTGGAATTTTGGGTATGCATAAAATTCAAGAGCGCCCGATGGTTATAAATGGTGAGATCAAAATCCGTCCGATGATGTATTTAGCTCTTTCTTACGACCACAGAATCATTGATGGCAAAGAGGCGGTTACTTTCTTGGTGAGAATTAAAGAATTGTTGGAAGATCCAAGAAGATTGGTTATGGATCTTTAGATATAAAAGTTTGTGTGAATGGTTAAGGCGGAATTGCAAATTCCGCCCAGCATTTAAGAACAGCAATTTAATGGGTCAGATCAGGGATGGTCTGACCTTTTTTTAATACAATTAAGTCATTAATTTAGAAAGTTAGGTAGTATTATTTGATATATATCAAAATAAATTATATTAGTCTGACTATTGGTTAACAATTTTTTTGTTATGGATTTTTTTCTTAAAGGTTTGTTGACGGGTTTTTATATAGCGCTGCCAGTTGGTGCGGTTTGTATGATTTATCTGCAAAGGTTTTTGTTTAAGGGAAAATGGTCGGGGGTGATCTCGGCTTTGGGGGTTGCGCTGGGAGAGTTTTCTTATGCGGTGATAACGATTTATGGTTTTATCAAAATTTACGATTTTATAGTGGAATGGAACAAATGGCTCAAGCTTTTTGGGGTGATGTTTTTGCTGTATTTTGGAGTGAGAATTTTTTACAGCAAGCCGAGTAAAAAGGTTAATTATGGCAAAGATTTGGGTTTGATTAGTGACTTTTTTTCGATGTATTTTTTGTCTTTGATTAATCCAATAGCAATTGCTGGTTTTATTGCAGTTTTTGTAAATTTTATGCCAGAGCAATTAAGTTGGCAAAATTCTGGATTGATGTTGTTTGGATTTTTTTGTGGGTCTTTTGGATATTGTTTGATGATGCTTGCAATAGCAGGGGCTTTGAAAAATAAGCTTGATGATAATTTATTACAAAAAATTAATAAGGTTTGTGGTGTTTTAATTATTATTTTTGCGATATTAATTTTTTCCTTTTCTTCATTTCTTGAAACTGGATTTTCAGGGTAATATAAGTTTATTTGGTATCTTTTTCTGAATCAATCCTTTCACAATTGCCGTTTGCGATATAGGCATCAAGTCCGATGGTGGTGATTTCTTTATAGCGGCTGTCTCCTAAAACTCTGATTAAAGTTCCGAAAGGGCCAGTGCTGTGAACGTTAGAATAAACGCCAGTTTGTTTTAACTCGGCTTCAAAAACTTCGCATTTATCGGCTGATCCTTCGCAGCGCGAGATGGTTTCTGCTTTTTTATCTAGAATAAGGAAGACGTTAACATTTCTTTTGTTGCAGCTTTTTTTGTCGCAAATAAAGCCAGTTTTTGGTGTGCACTTTAGGCGTTTCCAAGATTTGGCGGCGCGGTAATATTCTTCGGTTTCTTCGAATAATTTGTTAAAGTCAAATTTTTTTAGGGAAGTATCATCATTCTTTGCTAAAGCGTTGTTGGTGAAGCTTATGACTAGTAAGAAAAAAATTGAGAATGATTTTGCAAGATTCATAAATCTTAAAAATTATTTGAAATAAAGAATGGTAATAACATTTCCCATTTTAAAATTAAGTCAATTGAATTTTTTATTTAAAAGATTATAAAAAGGTGTCAGACACCTTTTTAGTTTAAACAAAATAGTTTTTTCATGGTTAAGCTTTCTTTTACCAATCTTTTGGATGCCAAACAGATTCAAGAAAATGACATTAATGTTTTGATTGAATTAGCAGAGCAATATCGCTTGGGTCAAAAAGATTTAACTCAGTCGAAATGTCGTGGGAAAATTTTGGCCACTTTGTTTTTTGAGGCGAGCACCAGAACGAGATTTTCTTTTGAATCTGCGATGTATCGCTTGGGTGGGCATGTGATCACGCTAGAGCAGGGCGATTCTTCATCGGTGAAAAAAGGGGAAACCTTGTCAGACACTGGAAGAGTGGTGAGCAATTATGCAGACATTGCAGTGCTTCGCCACCCTAGTGTGGGAAGCGCTGAAGAATTTGCAAGCCATGTAACAATTCCAGTGATTAATGCGGGAGACGGTGCAAATCAACATCCGACACAATCTTTGGTTGATCTTTATACAATTTTTTGTGAGAAAAAAAGATTTAATAATTTAAAAATTGGTATAATTGGCGATTTGAAATATGGCCGCGCGGTTCACTCTTTTCTGGCTTTGATAAGCCGTTATTCAGGCAACCAGTTTACTTTAATTTCGCATCCTTTTCTTGCGCTTGAAAAAAATATGAAAAATGAGTTTGAGAAAAATGGTTGCAAAATTATTGAGACTGCTGATTTGGAAAACTCAATTAAAGATCTCGACATTCTTTATGTGACAAGGGTTCAGCGTGAAAGGTTTGAGAGCGAAGATGAGTTTAATCGCGTGAAAAATATTTATCGTTTGGATAAAAAATCGCTCGAAAACACGAGGAAAGACATGATCATTATGCACGCTTTGCCGCGGATTAATGAAATTGATTTGGAAGTTGATGATTGTAAGCAAGCTCGATATTTTGAACAAGCTGGTTATGGCGTTTTTGTGAGAATGGCGCTGCTGGAGTTGATGGTTTCGAAATGAAATAGTAATAATTTTATAAAATAATGGCACAATTAGAATTTGCTGGTGAAGTTTTTGAAGAGTCACTTTTCGGTGTTATGAAGCATCGTGCTGTAATTACGAAGGATATTGTTATGCCAATTGATGAGAATTGGTGTTGCAAAGTGTAGCTTTGCAACAGTGTCTATAGCTTCTGCAGGCAGAAGACGTCGAAGTCTTTTTCTTCGTGAAGTTTTTTTACCGATGAAACCAAGCATTTGGCGGCGGCTATGGTTGTGATGTAGAAGACGCGGTTCATAAGGGCGGCTCTTCGCATGTTTAGGCTGTTTGCAACTGATTCGGCACCCAGAGTGGTGGTGATGACCACATCGACTTTTCTTTCTTTGATCAAGTCAATTACGGTGTAACCGCCTTGTTGTTCTTTGTTTAAGCTTTCGACTTTGATTTGATTTTTTTCTAAAAATTTTGCAGTTCCTTCAGTGGCAAATATCTTGAAGCCAAAGATAGCAAGGCTTGCAACAATGTTTAACAAATCTTGATTTTTGTCAGAATCTTTTACGGAAATTAAAGCAGAGCCTTGCGCAACAATTTTATTGCCAACAGCAAGTTGTGCTTTTAGGAAAGCCATTTCAAAGCTTTTGTCAATTCCCATAACCTCGCCAGTTGATTTCATTTCAGGGCCCAAAATGGTGTCAACGCCAGCGAATCTGGCAAACGGTAGAGTGACTTCTTTGACGGAATAATAGTTTTTGCTGCGATTGTTGATTTTGTTTAAATTGAAATCAGCAAGTTTTCTGCCAGCCATAATTAAAGAGGCGATTTTGGCAACGCTCACTCCCGTAGCTTTAGCAACGAAAGGAACGGTGCGAGAAGCGCGTGGATTAACTTCAATTACGTAAATTTTGCCGTCTTTAATGGCATATTGCACATTAATCAAACCAACAACTTCAATGGCTTTGGCAAGTTTTACGGTGCTTTCTTCGAGTTCTTTGATGATTTCTTTTGATAAAGAATAAGGGGGAAGTGAGCAGGCGGAATCTCCAGAGTGGATTCCTGCTTCTTCGATATGTTGCATGATGCCAGCAATGTAAACCTCTTTGCCGTCAGCAATTGCGTCAACGTCAACTTCGATGGCGTCATTTAAGAATTTATCCACCAAAATTGGGCCGTCGAGAATGAAGCGTCCGTGGGTTTTGATGTATTTTTCAAGACCAGTTTCGTTATAGATAATTTCCATAGCACGGCCGCCGAGCACGTTGCTGGGGCGGATCACGACAGGATAGCCAACTTTAGTGATGGCTTTTTTTACATCTTCCAACTTGTGGCAGATAGTGTTTTCTGGTTGAACTAAATTGATTTGATGAAGAAGCTTCTGGAAGCGCTCGCGGTCTTCGGCGAGGTCGATTTTGTCGTAGGAAGTTCCAATAATTGGAATTCCCGCTTTATCAAGATGGCGCGCCAGTTTTAGCGCGGTTTGTCCGCCAAATTGCACGATAACTCCAACTAATTTGCCGTTTTGTTGTTCTTTATTGATGATTTCAAGAACATGTTCGGAGGTTAGTGGCTCAAAATAAAGGCGGTCGGAGGTGTCGTAATCAGTTGAAACAGTTTCTGGATTGCAATTGATCATGATGGTTTCAAAACCAGCTTCAGATAAAGCAAATGCGGCATGAACGCAGGCATAGTCAAACTCAATTCCTTGTCCGATGCGGTTTGGTCCACCGCCGAGGATGACGATTTTGTTTTTGTTGCTGGGGTTTGCTTCGCATTCTGTTTTGGTGATGCCGTCTCCTTCATAGCAGGAATACATGTAGGGAGTGTTAGAGGCAAATTCGGCAGAGCAAGTGTCGACTGTTTTGTAGACTGGTTTAATGTCTAACTTATGTCGTAAATCGCGGATTTCTGCAGTTTTTTTGTTGGTTAGTTCGGCAAGTCTTTCGTCAGAAAAGCCCATTTTTTTCAGGCGCAAAATGCTGAATTTATCTTGCGGCAGGCCGTTTTTTTTCAGATCATTTTCAACATCAATAATTTTTTTAATTTCGCGAATAAACCACGGATCATAGCTGGTGATTTGGCAAATTTCTTCAATTGAAATTTCAAAGCGTAGCGCTTGAGCAATTCTAAGCAAGCGGTCGAAAGTCAATGATTTCAAGGATTCTTTAATGATTTCTTGATTTTTTTCTAAAGAATTTTTTGGATCAACCCCTAAAATGTTGACTTCGTTAAAGCCAGTCAGGCCAATTTCCATCGAGTAGAGCGCTTTTTGAATTGATTCGGCAAAATTACGACCAATTGACATCGCCTCACCAACTGAGCGCATGGCGCTGGATAAAATTGGTTGAGCTTCGCTGAATTTTTCGAAAGTGAAGCGCGGAATTTTAGTTACGACATAATCGATGCTTGGCTCGAATGAAGCGGGAGTAACCTTGGTGATGTCGTTTTGAATTTCGTCAAGAGTATAGCCAATTGCAAGTTTGGCTGCAACTTTAGCGATTGGAAAACCAGTTGCTTTAGAAGCAAGGGCAGAAGATCTAGAAACTCTAGGGTTCATTTCAATTACAACCAAACGGCCATCTTTTGGATTAACCGCAAATTGCACGTTAGAACCGCCAGTTTCAACGCCAATTTCACGAAGCACAGCAATTGAAGCATCGCGCATGCGTTGATATTCTTTGTCGCTTAAGGTTAATGCTGGGGCAACAGTGATCGAGTCGCCAGTGTGAACGCCCATTGGGTCGATGTTTTCAATGGAGCAAATGATGATGGCATTGTCTTTTTTGTCGCGAATAACTTCCATTTCATATTCTTTCCAGCCAAGAATTGATTCATCAATCAAAACCTCGTTGGTTGGTGAAAGATCAAGGCCGTAAGCCACAATTTCACGAAATTCTTTTTCGGTGTTGGCAATTCCGCCGCCAGATCCACCAAGGGTGAAAGAAGGGCGGATGATTGCAGGAAGGCCGATTTTTTTAAGCGCTTCAAGGGCTTCTTCCATAGATTTTACTACGGTGTTTTTTGGCACTTCAAGGCCAATTTTTGCCATGGCGACGTTGAATTTAGAGCGATCTTCGGCTTTTTCAATTGCTTCTGGATTGGCGCCGATCATTTTTACGCCATATTTTTCTAAGGTGCCGTTTTTGTGTAAAGCAAGTGCGCAATTTAGAGCGGTTTGACCGCCGACAGTTGGCAGAATTGCGTCGGGTTTTTCTTTGATGATAATTTTTTCAACAGTTTCAGGGGTGATTGGCTCGATGTAAGTGGCGTCTGCTGTGCTTTCATCAGTCATGATGGTGGCGGGGTTTGAGTTGATCAAGATCACTCGATAACCTTCGCTTCTTAAAACTTTACAGGCTTGCGTTCCAGAATAGTCAAACTCGCAAGCTTGACCGATTACGATTGGCCCAGAGCCAATTACCAAGATGGATTTAGCGTTTAGTTTTGGCATTTTTTCCTTTAGAATTGTCGATTAATTCAATGAATTGCTTAAATAAATATCTGCTGTCATGTGGGCCGGGCGAGCTTTCTGGGTGATATTGTACAGAAAAAGCTGCTTTGTCTTTTAACCTTAAGCCTTCAACGCTTTTGTCAAAAAGTGAAATGTGGGTGATTTCGATGTTTGAAGGAATGTTAGAATCAGGAACTGCAAAGCCGTGATTTTGGCTGGTGATTTCAACTGCACCAGTTTGTACTGGATGATTGGCGCCGCGATGTCCTTGAAAAAGCTTGAAAGTGGTAAGACCAGCAGCAGTTGCAAGAAGCTGGTGGCCCATGCAAATTCCAAAAATTGGAATATTGTGGTTGAGAATTTCTTTGATTATTGGTGCGGCATATTCTGCTGTTGCTTTAGGGTCTCCTGGGCCGTTGGATAAAAAGACGCCGTCTGGGTTGTGTTTTTTGATTTCAGCAAAACTTGTTTGTGCAGGAACTACAGTGACTTTAAAGCCGTGGTCGGCAAGGCAGTTGAGGATATTTTCTTTTACGCCGTAATCGATTACGACAATTTTATAATTGTGGGTGTAATTTTCTTTTTCAATTTTAGCGATTTCGTTGGTTTTGCTTTTCCATTCATAAGTTTTGGAGGTGGAAACTTTTGAGCAAAGCTCGGCGCCGTTTAGGTCGGGAAGGTTTTTTATTTCTTTGATTAAAGCTTCTGGATTAAGAGTTTCGCTTTCTTGAGCATAAAAAATTGTGGCGTTAGAAGCGCCTTTGGTGCGGATGGTTCTGGTTAGGGCGCGGGTGTCAATGTTGCAAATTCCAGTAAGGTTGTTTTTGATCAGCCACTCGTTTAGGCCGAGCTCGCTTCTGAAGTTGGAAGCTTCGGTGATGTCTTCACGCACAATTAAGCCGTTGGAAAAAACTTTTGCTGCTTCAAAATCATCATCGTTGCAGCCAATGTTTCCAATGTGTGGGAAGGTGAAAGTGATTAGTTGGCCGTTATAGGAAGGGTCAGTCAGGATCTCTTGATATCCAGTGATTGCAGTGTTAAAACAGATTTCCCCACTGGTTTTTCCTTTTTTACCAATGCCTTTGCCAAAAAAATAGGTGCCATCAGCTAAGCATAGCACCGCATTAAGATTTTTATCCGCTTTAAGATTCATGAGCTACATCTATAAGAAAATTTAGGTATTTTTTCTATCTTAAACTAATAGTTTCTAAAAGGGAAGGTGGAAAATTTAAAAATTGTGGGAATTGCTTTTAATCAGGCTAATTCTTACAGCGGAAAGTTTTTTTGATAAGGATTTTTAATGGTCATGCCTTTTTGTCACTGGTGTGTTTGACAATTTTTCTGATGAAAAAAAAGACGAAAAGATTGCAGATTCCAATTGTAAAAAATATTTGTAGAAGGGTGATTTTGGCGTTGATTAGAGCAACAATAATTAAGCTTGCAGCAACCATGAATAGAGAGTTTAAAACATTGTTGCCGGCGATGATTCGGGAGAGATATTTGTGGTTGGAATGGTGTTGCATGATGGCGTAAAGGGGCACAATATAGATGCCAGAAGAGATGGAGATGATCAGCAAACTTAAAATAATTAAATAGCTTTGATAGCTGTGGAAGAAGAATTCTCTAATGCCGATGAGGTTTTCGGAAGTTTGATAAAAGCTGCTGGTGGCGCAAAAAAGAAAAATTCCAAGTGAAGCGGAAAATGAAGCGAGTGGCACGATTTTGCCACTGATTTTTCCTCGCAGAAATGTGTTGCACATCACAGAACCAGCGCCAATTCCGATGGAAAAAACGGCGAAAAACAGGGTGATCACAAATTCATCGCCATTGATGATGTTTTTGGTGTAAATTGGAAATTGTGAAAGAAGGGTGATGCCAATGAACCAGAACCAAGAAATTCCGATTATTGAAAGCCAAACTATGCGGTTTTCTCTAGCATGGCCAATGATTTCGAGGTTTTGAGAAAAAAAGTTGAAGTTTATTTTAAGCTGTGGGTCGTTGATTGGGGTTTTTGGAATAAAACAGCTTGCAAAATAGCCAAGACCCGCAACAAAAACTAGAGCGATGCAAACAATTTCAATGCCATTTTGAGATCTGATTAAAATTCCTCCAAAAATTGTGCCAAGCAAAATTGCTAAAAAAGTTCCGCCTTCAATCAAGGCGTTGCCGCTTACTAATTCGTGGTTTTTTAAAGTTTCAGGCAGCAAGCTATATTTGATTGGCCCAAAAAATGTTGAGTGAGTTCCCATTAAAAATGTTAGCAATAAAAGCAGATAAATATTTTCAGAATAAAATCCGACAAATGAAAATAGCATAATCAAAATTTCAGCAATTTTAACGATGCGAATTATTTTTGATTTCTCAAATTTATCCGCAATTTGCCCAGCAAAAGCAGAAAACAGGAAAAAAGGTAATACAAAAAGTCCAGATGTGATAGTGACCATCTGCTGTGCATTCATGTTTAATCTGGTTGCAACATCATAAGTAAACCAAACCATGAAGGCATTTTTAAAAATATTATCATTAAACGCGCCAAGAAATTGAGTGAGGAAAAGGGGGAGGAATCTTTTGGATTTTAAAAGATTTGGTTGGTTTGGCATAGTTTTGGATTATTATTTATTCCAAGCTGGAGTTAAGAAAATTACGATTTTTTACTCCAAAATTTTTTCAAAAATTTGATTTCTTTTTTTTCATCCACACCTTTAACGATGTTTTTGGTTTTGATAAACAAAATAATACCTGACAAAATAATCACTGAAATATTTTTAAATAAAATAGGATAGCTGTTAATCATAATTCCATAAATCAACCACAAAATCACACCAACCATTGAAAGCAGATACATCCAAAACGAAATAGATTTAGTGTCACCAGTTTTAATGGTTTTAACCGCTTGAGGGATGTAGGCAATCATTGTGAACAGGGCAGCGAAGGAGGCGATGATTTCGTGTTTGGGCATGTTGTTTAAATTATCTTGAATAAGAGCTTTGTTTAGTTTTATAACTTTTATCTTCTGACGGCAAGGACAAATTCCATTTTTCTTCTTCTGCTTTGCCAGAAAAGACGGTCGCGCTTTCTAGAAAGCCTTTTGGTAGAGTTCCTGAATTCAAAGCATCAATTATATTTTTTCCATCTTTTGGATGAACACTTATGCAAACGAATCTACCTTTAAATTTATGATGAGTATATGGAGGAATTCTTACAACAACTATAGAATTAGACGGAAAATCAATCGCGACTGAACAATCTTGCCTTTTATCGGGATTTTCAGAAATGCCACAGAAATTTAATTCTGCTCCAGATTTAATTTCTGTGGTTACTATAATTAAATCTCTAGCACCTGGATGATAATGCATATCAGTACTGTCTGCAGTCGGATCGTTTAAATCATCAGTTTCAAAGCTCATAAAGGTACCGCTACTTTCGAAGCCTTCTTCTGGATGATAAAATTTTAAAGTTTTTTCTTTATAAAAATCTTCACTTTCTTTACTTTCATATATTGCTCCTTGAATACGGTTTGTTAAGATTTTTGCTGTGTTATTTGGTAACTTTACTCCCAATAACATTCTATACTTTTTTAACTGACTAAATTCTGGAGTTTTGTTTAATTGACAAGTTGCAAAAGCAATTGAATTTTTATCTTGAGCTTCAATTAAAAAAGGTCGATGTTTTTCAATATCAAGAACACCGAAGCCAGGTGGGATTATTATTGAATAAGCTAATAGATCTTTTGGCTTCATTCCTTTAGAAACCACAATCCCTTTCTCTCCATATTTAACTAAAATACCTTTATTTGAGGCAACTGTAATTTGACCAAATCTATCTTCTTCAAATAACTCGATATCTGGAGTTCTTACTTCAAGAACTTCTGGGTTAACTAGATCAAGGAGACACCCTTTTGGATAAGGTAAATATTTTTTTTTAAGACCTTCAGTAGTTATTCTTATGTCCTCACTCCAACGGTTAAGTTGAGTGAAAGATACGCCAACAGATGAGGAGGACATTCTTCTGGCATCATAAATGTTAAATAATCCAGGACTGAATCTATTTAAAAGATCTTTTAAATGAGGGTTTACAAAAATGGTGCCGCTAAAAAATTGACGACCCATTGATTTTAATTGTTAATGTTAATTTGATGAGCTTGTAAAAGCTTTTCTTTGGTCAAAAGTTGCACAAAGTCTTTTTGTAAATCATTTAGTAATTTTTCTTTTTTAAGCATAACTCCGTAAGTCATTTCTGGAAAATAATTGGTTAAAATTCTGCCAGTTAATTCATCGTTTCTTTCTCCTTCAAGCACAATGTTTGAGATAATTGCAACTCCAATGTCAGCTTTGACAAATTTTTTTAAAATTTCCCAATCAGACATTTCAAATTCGATTTTGGTTTTTAGACCATGGGCCTTTATGATTTCTTCAAAGCCAGGTAAAGTGATAAATTTTGGATCGATTCTAACTAATTCATATTTACTTACATCATTTAATACTAAATCTTTCTTAGTTGCAAGAGGATGATCTTTTTTTGTAAGTAAAATTGGTTGATATTTCGCAATTGGAATAAATTCTAATTCTTGCGGCACATCTTCTGCTAACATTGGATATATAAACATATCGATATCGCCGTTAATCAGACGATTTATTCCATCTTCTTTAGACAGATTTCTAATTGAAAATTTTACATTTGGATTATCAGTTTTGAATTTTTTTAAATAATTTGGCAGAATGTAAGATATTCCAACATGGTTTGCGGCAATATCTAATTTATTTTCTTTGCTGTTATTAATAAAATCAGCAAAGCTTTCAAATAGGCCTTCTAGACCCTGAATGTAAAATATTGCGTGCGAATATAATAACCTTCCTTCTTTGGTAAGTTTAATTTTTTTTCCTTCTCGGTTAAATAATTTCATTCCTAAATCTCGTTCTAAAGACTGGATTTGTAAAGTTATTGCCGCCTGACTTAAATTCATTTTTTCTGCTGATTTAGAGATGCTCCCTGTTTGTACTGCATAGTAAAAGCCTTTAAGCTGCTGCATTCTATTCTTTTTATAGTAAAACTGTTTGATTTTCATATATAAGTTTTATTAATAATAATATAAGAATCGTTAATTATAATTAATTTGCTTTTTAACCCTAAATCAACTTTTTTGCTTAGGCTTTTTAAGCAATTTTTAATAATGATTCTTTTTAGAACATGAAGCTTTTACATATTGAACACCAATATTCGTGTTTTTTGCCATATTTTCGCCTTGTGAGATATTTTAAGAGGCTTTTGGCGCGTTTTGTTGAGGTGATTTATATCAATTTTTATTCTGAGCCGAAATTGACAGAAAGAGGCTATTTGTCATCGAACACCGCCATGCAGGCCCAAGGAACACCACGAGAAGGTATGGAATATAATAAATCCACAGCTTCTAACCCATAAACACCATGAAACAGGCTTAACATCACTTAAAAAGGCCTAACACTACATTAAAGACCCACACCACCATAATTACCAACACCACGAATCAGGCTACACCACAAACAAACCTGTATTGGTGTGGAAGGGGAGTGTAATAATTTCAATATTTTTTTTCATAAATTTGCAAATGTTTGGTTAAAAAATATGATTAAAAAATTGTATAGTCGATGATTTTTCAATCACCGACTATAGTTTTATTAAACAAATTTAATAAACTAAAAGTGGTAAGCGATACCAACTTTTGCTACACCAATAGTGGTTTTGGCTTTATCGATACCACCAGTATGAGGAGTTGCTAAATTTACAGATTGAATATTATATTCAGCATTTACTGTAACACTGTCGCTTAAGTGATAGATTGCACCGGCGCCAAAGAAGTAAGAGTTTACTGTGCCAGATTTTTTTTCAGAAATGCTGTCCCAATTCACGTTATATCCCGCGCGCGCTATTCCGTTGGTGAAATAAACGGCAGCTTTGTCGGTGATGTCATATCCGATGTCAAGCTTGAGTCCATAGCGATTATTTACTTGAATATTGTCACCATCTTTGTCTTTGGCTTTAGTTCCGATTCGATCAAAAAATATTCCTGGTGCGACGAAAATTTTGTTAAAGTTGAAAGCATGTTTATAGCTAACTCCCAAACCGAGTGAGGAG
>CAZOKU010000030.1:0-18472 GCA_964580715.1 uncultured Rhizobium sp.
GTTTGTAGGAATGTAAGCGGATACATCTCCTTCCAAAGTTTCAATGATTGGAAGTGCAGTTAGAGAACCGCCGCCACAAGCATCTGACATTTTTGCCGCTCTTTCAAGCAAACGAGAATGGATGTAAAATACGTCGCCTGGATAAGCTTCGCGTCCTGGTGGACGGCGTAATAGAAGCGACATCTCGCGATAAGCAACCGCGTGTTTACTTAAGTCGTCATAGGCAACCACGGCGTGCATTCCATTGTCGCGGAAATATTCACCAGCGGTGCAGCCAGTGTATGGAGCGAAGAATTGTAGAGCCGCGCTTTCTGAAGCAGTTGCAGAAACTACGATTGAATATTTCATCGCGCCAGCATCTTCAAGAGTTTTAACGATTTGTGCAACAGTTGAGCGTTTTTGACCAATTGCAACATAGATGCAATAAAGCTTTTCTTTTTCATTATTGCCGCTGTGAGCTTTGGCTTGGTTGATGAAAGTGTCGAGCACGATCGCGGTTTTACCAACTTGACGATCGCCGATGATTAATTCACGTTGACCACGTCCAATTGGAATCAAACTGTCAATTGCTTTAATTCCAGTTTGCATTGGCTCAGAAACTGACTGACGAGCGATGATTCCCGGAGCTTTAACTTCAACCCTAGCATATTCAACATTTTGCAAAGGGCCTTTGCCGTCAATTGGGTTTCCAAGAGCGTCAATAACGCGGCCGAGCAAGCCTTTGCCAACTGGAACTTCTACGATTTTTCCAGTTCTTTTAACATTTGAACCTTCTTTAATTTTTTGTGCATCACCGAAAACAACGATACCAACATTGTCATTTTCAAGGTTAAGCGCCATACCTTTAACACCACCTTCAAATTCAACAAGTTCACCAGCTTGAACATTGTCAAGGCCATAAACTTTGGCGATTCCATCACCCACTTTGATAACTTCACCAACTTCTTTTAACTCAGAAGAGGTGTGAAAATTTTCAATTCTTTTTTGTAAAATATTAGAAAACTCTTCAACTTTAAATTCCATATTCAAACTTATTTTAATTAATAGCGCTTAACAGCTCTTTATTAAGATTTGCCAGCTGGTTGGCCAGACTTGCATCAATAACCTCGGAACCAATTTTAACTTGAAAACCACCAAGAATTTTTTCTTTAACAGTTTCTCTAATTGCAACGGTTTTACCGGGATATTTTTGTTCGACCAAGATTTTCACTCGATCAAGTTGTGTTTTCTTAGACCTTACAGCCGTGATAACTTCAACTTCTAAAACATTTTGCTCTTGTTTTACCAAGCGCAAAAATTCTTCGTAAATTTCTGGAAATAAATTCAATCTTCTATTACGCACAACTGAGGCGAAGAAGTTTGAGGTGATATTTCCCAAAGAAAATTTTTTAGTAACTTCATTAATGATTTTAACTAAATCATTTTTTGAAATCACTGGATTTTTCAGCTCATGCGCGAAGCTTGTGCTGAAATTCTGCTTAAACATCTCTAACTCATTTACAACTTGCGTGATCGAATTTGTTTTTTTTGCCGCTGCAAATAAAGCCTTAGAGTAGTTTTTGGCAGTAACGGAAACTCTTGGCATTTGAACTTAAATTTCATTTTAACACTAATTCTTAAAGCTAAGAATTGGCGTTTTTTGGATACATCTAAAAAAGTTCGCGGATTTTACTTTTAAAAAAAATAAAAAGCAAGGTTGCTTTAGTTTAATATGATTGGAGTTTCGATGTTATATAAAGAATCTTCTTGCGTGATTTTGCTTTCTTTTTCAGAGGCAATGTGAAAAAGAGCATCGCCTTTATTTGCCAAAGGAAGCTTTGACATTCCAATAACAATGCCGCTTTCATGAGATTTTATTAAATTTTTACAATCACCAAAAATGTCAGAAATTTCGCCAATTATGTCATCTTTTTTAACAATATCTCCAAGTTTGCAATATGGAATGTAAATTCCGCTATGTGAGGCACGAAGCCAAGAGCTGGAACGAGCAACAAAGGCTTTGCGCTTGCTGATTTGGCGCACTTTGCTTTTGATCATGCCAATTGCATGCATTACATTTAAAATTCCAGTAACTCCAATTTCTATTGATTCTTCTTCAAAGCGCAAGGCCTCGCCACCTTCGAATAAAATCATCGGAATGTTAAGCTGAGAAACCGCAGCGCGAAGAGATCCGTCACGCAAGTTAGAATTAACAATCACTGGTGCGTCAAAAATTTTGGCAAGATCGAAAGTTGTTTCATCATTTATGTTAGCACGAATTTGTGGATGGTTAGAGCGGTGAAGCGAGCCGGTGTGAAGGTCGATGCCGAAATCAGATTTTTTTACGATTTCTTGCATGAATTTATTGGCTAATTGTGAGGCTAGGGATCCACTTTTTAGGCCGGGGAAACAGCGGTTCAAGTCTCTGCGATCAGGCAAATAGCGGGCACGGTCGTTGAAGCCGAAAATGTTAACTACGGGAATTACAATTAAAGTTCCTGCAATATTTTTGATATGTTTTGAAATTAAAAGACGGCGCAAAATCTCGATGCCGTTGATTTCGTCGCCATGAATAGTTGAGCTGACAAAAAGCGTTGGACCAGATTTTTTGCCGCAAATAACTTCCACCGGCATGGTAACTTCCGTGAAGTCGTATATGCGCCCCATGCTAATGTTGACGCGCTTTCTTTCGCCGTTTTTAATTTCTTGTCCGTTGAGAATAAAGCTCATGATTTGCTTTGATTAAGTAAGGCGTAGGATAAAATTTTATAGCATAATTTTGCTGCTAAAAAATCGCAAGAGTGCAAAGCCTTTACTGGCGCAAGCTCAACCACATCAGCGCCAACAATATTAGAAATTTTGCTGGCTTCGCGGATAATGTCCAAAGCGTCTTCCCACATAACCCCCCCTGGCTCAGGCGTTCCCGTTGCTTGCATTAAGCTGGAATCAAAGCCGTCTAAATCAAAAGTTAAAAACACGGGGCGGCCTTTAAGAGGGGCCACAATTTCCTTGGCGTTCCAGCTTCTGCGGTCTTTACCAAAATGGATTGTGATGCGATGGCGATTCGCTTCAAGATAAGGGATTTCGCTGGCTGAGATGTTTCTAATGCCACAGGAAATTAAAGTAGAAATTGGGTGATCCATCACGCGGCGCAGTGCTGCAGCGTGAGAATAATGTTCCCCAGCATAGCCGTCTCGCAAATCAGCGTGAGCATCAAAATGTAAAATTGCTAAATCTGGATATTTTTGAACAAACGGGCGGATTGAGCCTGCAGTGATTGAATGTTCACCACCCAAAATTAGCGGGAATTTTCCTGCTTGCAAAATTTTTGCAGTGATTGCTTCAAGCTGGTCTAAAGATTTTGCAACAGAATTTGCATCAATTTTTGGCTCTTTCATGGTTACAACGCCATATTTGCGGAAAGGTTCGCACCAAAATTCTTCGTCAAATAATTCAACTTGCTGCGAGGCTTTAATGATTGCCTTTGCGCCTTTGTTAGTGCCACGACCATAGCTTACTGATTTTTCTAAAGCGAAAGGAACCACCACCACTTTTGCATCATCAACTGATTTTAAATATTTTTCTTCAACACCCAAAAATCCTGATTTTTGCGGCATTAAAGCTAAACTAGAAACGGAAGAATTGGTCATGATTTAAAATTTAAAGATTGAAGTATATTAACATGGCCCATCTTACGGCCGTCTTTAGCTTCAGACTTTCCGTAAAGATGAATTTTGGCATTTGGATTTTGATAAAATTGGCTTAAATTAGTCACATCTCTGCCAATTAAATTTTTCATATAGCCTTTGCTGTGAAAAGCTGTGGATCCTAAAGGCAGGCCCGTTATGGCGCGAATCAATTGTTCAAATTGCGAAGTTATGCTTGCATCCATCGAAAAATGACCAGAATTGTGCGGCCTTGGGGCAAGCTCGTTTACAAGAAGTTCGTCTTCTACAGCGAAAAACTCAACCGCTAAGATTCCAACTAAATCAAGCTCCAGCGCGATTTTTTTGGCAATTTCTTGGGCTTTTATTTGCAATTCTTTTGAGATTTTTGCTGGATAAATGCTTTCGTCTAAAATGCCGTTTTTATGGATGTTAGTCAAAGGCTCGTAAACCGAGATTTCACCTGATTTAGAGCGGGCAACCAACACTGAAAGCTCGGAATCAAAAGGACAAAATTTTTCTAAAATTAATTCACAATTTTTAAGATCGCCATTTTTGATGTTTTGCCAAGCATTTTCAAGCTCTGCGCGGCTTTTTAAAACAATTTGACCCTTGCCATCATAACCCATGGTAGCGGTTTTTAAAATTGATTTACCGAATTTATCAAAGTTTTTTTCAAGTTCTGCAAGGCTTGAAATTGCTGCATAATCAGCAGTTTTAACTTGAATGGAGTTTAAAAAGTTTTTTTCTAAAATGCGATTTTGCGCAATTTTTAAAATTTCCGCTTTGGGAAATAAAGTAACGTGCGGCTCAAGCGCCTTTAGCAAAGAAAGCGGAATGTTTTCAAATTCAAAAGTTGCCACATCAACTAATTGACAAAATTCCGCAATTGCTTTTTGATCATCATAGCTTGCGACTATGGTTTTATTGGTGGAAAAGCTGGCTGGAGAGTTTTCTTGATCAGCAAAAACTATTACTTGAAAACCCATTTTTTGAGCAGCAAAGCTAGTCATCCGACCCAGTTGGCCGCCGCCAATGATGCCAATAGTTTTGACTTTGGTTGAATCTTTTATTTCTTGTAACAAACTATTTTAGAGCTTTGATTTTAAAGAAGAACGCCTAGAATAGCTGCAATTCACTTTTTTTCAAGCTATTTATGAAGCAACAAAATATCAATCAAATGCTGGAAATACTGGCTTGCCCCCTGTGCAAAGGCAAATTGGTCTATGATCAAGAAAAAAGCGAGTTGCTTTGTTATGAATCAAAACTGGCTTTTCCTGTTATTGACAATATCTTCGTGATGCTTGTTGACGAGGCCCGTAAAATAGAGGATTAGCAAGTGCCCCAAAAATTTGTTACTTTAAAAAAAGCAAAAAGATTAAAGAAATCTTCACAAAAATGGCTCTTGCGGCAGGTTAATGATCCTTATGTTGAGCGCGCTAAAAGTGAGGGTTGGCGCAGTCGTGCGGCGTTTAAAATAATTGAAATTGATCAAAAATTTAAGCTTTTTAAAAAAGGAAAAGTTGTGGTGGATTTGGGCGCTGCTCCTGGTGGCTGGTCGCAATATGCGGTAACTAAAGTGGGCGAGGGCAATGTGGTCGCGCTTGATTTGCTTGAAATTGATACAATTCCTGGAGTTAAATTTTTTCAGCAAGATTTTTTAAAAGAAGATGCTCCAGCAAAAATTATCGAATTATTAAAAACCATTCCACACAATAAAGACGGGCTTTGCGACGTAGTGATTTCAGACATGGCGGCGAATACCACGGGTGATGCAAAAACTGATCATTTAAGAATTATCATGCTTTTAGAGGAGGCTTTAAATTTATCTGAACAAATTTTAAAACCCGGCGGAAGCTTTGTTGGCAAGATTTTTCAAGGAGGAAGTTCGGATGAAATTGTAAAAAAATTACGAAATAATTTTTCTGTGGTGAAATATTTTAAGCCTGATTCTTCAAGGAAAGATTCTTCTGAAACTTATTTGGTTGCAACAAATTTTAATGCAGATTCCCGCCTGAAATAATAATTAAAATTTTGGGATTTTTTAATTGCGACTGCTGCAAAAACTTTTCAGCCCCAGCAACTGCAAGCGCTGAGGTGGGCTCGATTTTCATCTGCAAAATTTCTGATAAGTTTTTTTGCCAAGAAATTATTTTTTCTTCTGAAATTTCAATAATTCCGCTAAGTTTTTTTAAATAGGTAAAGCAGGGCTCTAGAACTGCTAGGGTTCTGGCCCCGTCAGCGATTGTTTCTGGAGAATCTTGAAAAGAAAAAATTTTATTTTGCCGAACTGATATCGCAGCATCATTAGCGTTTAGCGGCTCGCAAGCAAAAACTTTAGCTTGTGGCGCAAGACCAGAAGCTGCCAGATAACATCCGCTGATAAGACCGCCCCCGCCACAAGGGGCAAAAATCGCATCAACTTCACCAAGCTGCTCTAAAGCTTCTAGTGCTGAGGTTCCTTGACCAGCAATCACATCATCATTTGCTGAAGGGTGAATAAAAAAATAACCTTCTTTTTGTTTTTCTTCTGCTAGGCGATTTGCTTCAGTGCGTTTTTCACATAAAACCACTTCAGCACCAAGTGCTCTTGTGGCCTCAACCTTCAGTGGGGAGGCAATTTTTGCCATATAAATTAAAGCAGGAATTTCTAGCATTTTGCAAGCAAGCGCAACCGCTTGAGCGTGATTTCCTGAGCTTTGTGCAACAACTTTTTTTGGCAATTCACCATGTTTTTCTTGAAAAGCTAAGATGGCGTTAAATGCCCCGCGCGCCTTGAAAGATCCAGTTTTTTGCAAGTTATCCATTTTCAAAAAAACCTGCGCGCTAAGCTGCTGATTTAGCTTTTCGTTTGAAATAAGCGGCGTGTTTAAAATATATTTTTTGATGCGACCACCAGCAGCAACCACATCGTTAAAGTTCAATTCCTGTGTCACAAAATATTATGAATATGTTCAAAAAACTATTTAAAAAATTGGAAAAATAAATTACCAACTATTTCGCAAATAATTGCGATATGTCCTTAAAAGCTTTAAATTCTAGCGCATTGCCACTTGGATCCAGAAAAAACATAGTCGCCTGTTCGCCAATTGCACCGCGAAATCTGATGTAAGGTTCAATAACAAATTTAATTTTACTCACCTTTAATTTTTCCGCAAAATCATGCCAAGCCTGCCATTCTAGAACCACGCCAAAATGCGGCACTGGCACGTTTTTTCCATCAACCAAATTGCTGGCCTCTTCCCTTGAAACATGCTTGAGATGTGTCACCAATTGATGACCAAAAAAATCCCAATCAATCCAGTGATCGTTCGACCTGCCTTCAGCAAATCCCAAAAGCTCACCATAAAATTTCCGCGATTCTTTTAAATCATCAACCGGAATTGCTAGATGAAAGGGCTGCACCATATCAATTATTTATTTTATTGCAAAAATTGCATCAACTTCCACAGCAACGCCAAAAGGCAGTGATCCCGAGCCCACAGCAGCACGGGCGTGTTTTCCAGCAGCACCAAAAACTTCTGCAATTAAGTCGGAAGCACCATTTGCAACAGCCGGGTGATCTTTGAAATTAGCTTCGCCATTAACAAAAATTCCTAATTTTACGCAAGAAATTACGCGATCTAAATCGCCGTCACAGGCAACTTTTAATTGGGCCAAGATGTTGATGGCGCAAAGTTTGGCAGCTTTTTTTGCATCTTCAGCAGAAATTTCTGATCCAACTTTTCCAACATATTGCAATTTGCCATTTTCAAGCGGCAATTGGCCAGAAACAAAAACTAGATTTCCCGATTTTACGAAGCCAACATAATTAGCAACTGGTGCTGCTGGCGTTGGTAGGGCGATTTCCATTTCATTTAATTTTTTTTCGATATTTGACATAGTTTGATATTTATTTTCCAACGATCCCAAGTTTTTTGAACAAGCGCTGGTCTTGCTCAGCTTCAGGATTGTCGGTGGTTAATAATTTTTCGCCGTAAAAAATTGAATTTGCTCCAGCCATAAAACACAAGGCCTGAGTTTGTTCATTCATTTGTTCGCGACCCGCAGAAAGACGCACGGTTGATTTTGGCATCATGATGCGTGCAACTGCGATGGTGCGCACGAAATCAAATTGATCAAGATCTTCCACTTTTTCCAAAGGTGTGCCTTTAACTTTTACCAACATGTTGATTGGAACTGATTGTGGATGATTGGGCAGATTTGCCAAAACAATCAACATTTTAGCACGATCTTCTAATTTTTCTCCCATGCCAACAATGCCGCCAGAGCACACGTTTAGCCCAGCTTCACGCACATTTTTTAAAGTGTTGATGCGATCAGAAAAATTTCTGGTGGAAATTATTTCAGAGTAAAATTCTTCTGAAGAATCAATGTTGTGATTGTAATAATCAAGCCCTGCGGTTTTTAATTTTTTGCTTTGCTCTTCGCTTAGCATTCCCAAAGTCATGCAAGTTTCAAGGCCGGTTTTCTTGACTTCGTCGATGATATGACAAATTTTTTCGACATCACGATCATGCAAACTTCTCCAAGCTGCACCCATGCAAAACCTTGAAGCTCCTGCCTCTTTAGCATTTTTTGCCGCATCAAGAATTTTAGAAATTTCCATCAAAGATTCTTTTTGCAAACCAGTGTTGTAATGCGCTGATTGCGGGCAATATTTACAGTTTTCTGGACAAGATCCAGTCTTGATGCTGAGCAGAGTGCTGATTTGCACCGCATTTGGATCGTGGAATTTGCGATGAGTTTCTGCCGCTTTAAAAATTAAATCAGAAAAGGGCAAAGCAAAAAGTTTTAAAACTTCTTCCACTTGCCAATCATGCCTTAATTCTCTGTCAAAAGATGCGCTTGCAACGACGCCATAGGCGCTTGCCAAGGTCACATCAGATTTTTTTGCTTCATGAGTTGCTTTCATTTCCAAACTATCAAACATTTAAATAATTCGCCCATTTGATCAGAACTAATCAAACGGTCAATTGCTAAATTTATTTCTTGTCGCTTTTTAGGATTTTTCGCAAGTAAAATTTTTCTTCTTTCTTCAATTCCAAGCGCTTGCAAAAATTCTGCTTGTGAGATTAAAGAAGAGTTGAGGGCGAAATTTTTGGCGATTTTTTCCAACATCAAAAAATCCACCAAAGCCGTTATATCAGCATCGCCAACATTTTCTAAAACATTTATTTTTTGATGATTTTTTATTGCCTGCAAGCTGTTAGAAAAGTCTGTTTCGATATAACCATAATCAAAATTAATTGCAATTCCGCCCAGCGTTTTCAGAGCCTTGCAAAGTTCTGACATAAAATTTTTGGCATCAACGCTATATTCAAACACCGCTCCAAATGGCGCTGCTTGCGATTTTTTATGCCCAATTAAATTTTCGACAAATTGATGAGTTGATAAATCAAAATCTGCGGTGATGAATTTTTTTTGCCCAACCAACCTCTCGCACCAGCCAATGTCGGTCTTCACATATTGATCAATGGCAAAACAGTCAAAAAGCTCATTGCTAATAAAAAAAATTTCACGATTTTGTGTGGAAATTTCTTGGATAAATTCGGCGAAATTTTTGTGCCAAGAAATTGCAAAATTTTGCAATTTTTCTTGCTGGGTTTTTTCTAAAACCTCACTAATTTCAATAATGTGAAAGCTTGTTTTAGCGATAAATTCAGAAGCTGTGGGAAGGTTTTTTGCTGCAAGTTTTTTAATTGCAGAAATGATGTCATGAAATAAAACGCCTCTTCCTGCGCCCATTTCAACAAAAGCAATCGGTTTTTTAATTGTACAAGAAATTTGTACAATATATGCAGCAAGCAATTCTCCAAAAACTTGGCTGATTTCTGGAGCGGTGATAAAATCGGCATTTTTTCCAATAGGATTTTTGGTGCGATAATAACCAGAAGCTGGATTGAAAAGCGCTTCTCTCATGAAGCTAGAAACCTTTTGCATCTTTTTTAAACATTGTTTCTATGATTAATCATACACTTAGTTATTGCATGAATGATAGGGCGGAGTTACAAAATCCGCCCAGCGCCGAGTCTCTGCCAAGCGCTGATTCCTTTTCAGCACCTGCATTTAGTGTTTTATTTAGGGCGCCAATTTAAGAAATTTTGCAATAGTTTTAAACCAGTTTCAGCACTTTTTTCTGGGTGAAATTGTACGCCGAAAATATTGTCTTTTGCCACAATTGCCGTGAGCTTAGAGCCATATTCCACTTGAGCTAAAACGTTATTTTCATTTTGACAGATGAAGTGATAAGAATTGGCAAAATAAAAATGATCACCACTTTTAATACCTTCTAAAACTGGATGTTTGTTGGGCTTTACGATAACTTCATTCCAACCCATATGTGGAATTTTTAAGCCTTCTGCAACAATTTTTTCAACTTTACCATTGATAAAACCAAGACCTTGATGTTCGCCATGTTCATAACCGCAAGAAGCAAGAATTTGCATGCCTGCACAAACCCCAAGCAACGGCTTTTTTTCAATCATAACTTGTTTGCGCAACTCTTCCAACAAGCCGCTTGCAGCTTTAAGACCCTTCATGCATTCGCCAAAAGCGCTAACGCCTGGCAAAATTAAGTGAGAAGCTGATTTTATTTTAGTGAGATCGCGAGAAATTAGAACTTCTACCTGACCCTTTACCAAAGAAAGGGCGTTAAACACTGACTCAACATTGCCAGCTCCATAGTCGATTATAACCGCTTTCATAGTGAAAAATATGGTTCTGATTTTCTTAACTTCATAATTTGATTATGAAGCTTAGGGTTTAAAATTGAATCATCAAATTCGAAAGTTTTTTGATCCCAATTTTTAAAAAAACGTTTTCTTACATCTTTTTCGTCTTCACCAAAAGCAAGCCCAGCATATTCCATGTTTTCTTGCATCAAGTGCTTGCAAAGCCAGTAATTGGCGTTTACTGCAATAATTATTACGAAAAATAATTCTAACAACATTATGTCTGATTCTGAAATAAACATATTCAAGAAACTGAAGGATATGTTGATCAAAATCACTGTGAAAAATTCACGCCACATTTTGTGATAAGCAAACCACAAGCCGCTAAAAACCAACGCATAGTAAGAAAAACCCTCTTTTATAAAAAGAAGATCTTCGATTTTATTTATACTATTTTTTTTGATAAAAACGTTGTAGAGCTTCATAAAAATTATGGCATGAATCTATGGGCGGAATTTGCAATTCCGCCCAGCACCGACTCGGTATTGATACCAAATTAGTTTAAAGCTTTTTTGGCTTTTTCAACAATTTTTGTGAAAGCTTCTGGTTCTCTGGTAGCAAGGTCTGAAAGCACTTTGCGATCAAGATCGATTTTTGCTGCTTTTAAGCCGCTGATAAATCTTGAATAAACCATTCCATGATCTCTAACTGCAGCATTGATGCGCTGAATCCAAAGACTGCGGAAATCGCGTTTTCTAGCTTTACGATCGCGATAAGCATAGCGCAAAGCTTTTTCAACTTTTTGAATAGCAACACGAAAACAATTTTTCGCGCGACCACGATAGCCTTTAGCCATCTTTAATATTTTTTTGTGTCTAGCTTTTTTAGTGACACCTCTTTTTACGTGACTCATGTCTAAGAACTCCTGAAAGATTAACGATTATATGGCATTTTGAACTTCAGAACACTTTGTGTGTTACCATCAGCAAGAACCGCTGATTTACGCAAGTTTCTGATACGTTTTTGGCTTTTTTTGCCCAAATTGTGCCTTTTTCCGGCCTGTTTATGGACAATTTTACCACTTCCAGTAACCTTGAATCGCTTCTTAGCACTGCTATTAGTCTTCATTTTTGGCATATCATTTTATAAATTAAATTAATAAGCAGAAATACAGGTAGAAAGCCTTTAACCCGTAAATCAGATGGCTGCGCCAGTCATAGCTCAAAGAGCGAAGACTGGTGGGATCGGCAGGGATCGAACCTGCGACCAAGACGTTATGAGCGTCCTGCTCTAACCGCTGAGCTACAATCCCATGAACACCACCGAGTTTTACAACTCAGCGGTTAGCTTTATTTTGTGTGCTACGCACACTGGGCTGAGCTACAATCCCATGAACACCACCGAGTTTTACAACTCAGCGGTAGCTTTTATTATTAGCTTGGAAAAACTTAAAACAGCCCAACACTAACACAAAGGGCATAGCATTCTAGAAAGGGCTTTAATTTTTGCAAGAGTTAATAATTGCCTAGTTTTTTGGCTTAGCAACTGCGACTAGAGCTGGCCTGATCAGGCGATCAGAGACAGTATAGCCTGCTTGAATAACCTTAACCACGCTTCCTTCTTCTGCCTCACTTTCAATTTGGCTGATTGCTTCGTGAAAATGATGGTCAAACTTTTGGTTTAGCGGATAAATGCGCTTAACTTGGTTTTTTTCTAAAACTTTAAACAATTCTTTTTCCGTCATCACAATTGCATCGGCGTAATTTTTGATTGCTGGATTTTGGTCAATTTCTGCTTTTGGTGCGTTTTCACTGGCCAAAAAGAAGTTTTCCACCACCAAAACTAAATCACTAACGAAATTTGTGATAGCAAATTTTGCGGATTTTTCAAGATCTTCACGCGAGCGCCTTCTGGTATTGTCGAGCTCGGCTAGTGTGCGCAATAATTTGTCATTTAAATCAGAGTTTTTTTGCTCTAATTCATTAATTTTATTTTGCAGCTTTGAATCAGCTTCATTCTTTTCTTCTGTGTTTTTTTCAGAAGTTTCTTCTGAAAAATCTTGAATTTTTTGTTCGTTATTTTCCATATTTTCGTGATTTTTCTGCATTTTTTAAATTTTGTTATGGCACTGTCGCAAATCAAAATTTTCTAAGAAATTTTTGTGATTATATTTTTTTTGAAAGGTAAGCGTACTAGACGTACGTGCGTTTCAAAAAAAATATAATTGCGAAAAGTTCGACGAAAAGTTTGATTTTCGACAGTGCCGTTATTTATCAAGTGCTTTTGAAAATAATATTACTTACACCGTTTTTCAATAGGAGAGTTGATTTAAAAAAAAATCTCTATAGTTTCATAAAAAGTTTTTACGTTAATTTAATAAATCAAAATAATGTCCGAAAGAATTATTGAACAAGCTAATTATCTGGTTCCAATGGTGGTTGAGCAAACTGCCAAAGGGGAAAGATCTTTTGATATTTATTCTCGTCTTTTAAAAGAAAGAATCATCTTTTTATCTGGCCAAGTTAATGATCAGATCTCGTCTTTAGTGGTGGCGCAGCTTTTATTTTTGGAATCAGAAGATCCGAAAAAAGATATTTATCTTTATATAAATTCTCCTGGTGGAATTGTGACTTCTGGCCTTGCTATGTATGATACGATGCAATATATCAAACCAGATGTAGCAACACTTTGTATTGGTCAAGCCGCTTCAATGGGCTCACTGCTTTTAGCCGCTGGAACTAAAGGAAAAAGATTTGCGCTTCCTAACTCTAGAATCATGATTCACCAGCCTAGTGGCGGATTTCAAGGACAAGCAACTGACATAGAAATTCACGCTCAAGAAACTTTAAGCTTGAAAAAACGCTTAAATAACATATATGCTAAACATACCGGACAAGAAATTTCGGTGATTGAAAGATCTATGGAGCGTGACAATTTTATGTCTCCTGAAAAAGCCAAAGAGTTTGGCATTGTTGATCAAGTAATTGAAAAAAGACAAGATTAAAAAATGGTAAAAGACAATAATGGCGGCGATGATAAAGAGAAGTTCAAAGAACTTGCTTGTTCATTTTGCGGCAAAGCACAACATGAAGTAATTAAGCTTATTGCGGGTCCTGCGGTTTTCATTTGTAATGAATGCGTTGGTTTGAGTATGGATATTTTCCGCGAAGAGCAAAAAAAATCGCTGATTAACAAGAAAGATAATTCTAAGCCAACTCCGAAAGAAATTTTAAAAATTTTGGATGAATATGTGATTGGTCAAGATTATGCGAAAAAAGTTTTGTCGGTTGCGGTTTATAATCATTACAAAAGGATCAATTCTCTTGGTGCAACTGCTTCTGATGGTGCAGAAATCAACAAATCAAACATTTTGATGATTGGGCCAACTGGGTGCGGAAAAACCTTGCTGGCGCAAACTTTGGCAAAGGTTTTGGATGTTCCATTTGCTATTGCTGATGCCACTTCTTTAACAGAAGCTGGTTATGTTGGTGATGACGTGGAGAATGTTATTGCAAGGCTTTTACAAGCTGCTGGTTATGATATTGAAAAAACTCAGCGCGGCATAATTTATATTGATGAAATTGATAAAATTGCGCGCAAATCTGAAGATAATACGCGCCGCGACGTTTCTGGGGAAGGGGTTCAACAGGGGTTGCTGAAAATTATTGAAGGAACTGTTGCTTCAGTTCCAACTCAAGTTGGCAAAAAATCTGCTCAACAGGAATATGTACAAATTGACACTAAAAACATTTTGTTTATTTGCGCTGGGGCATTTTCTGGATTAGAAAAAATTATCAATTCTCGTCAAAGTGGTTCTTCGATTGGTTTTGGAGCTAGTGTTCGCGATAAGGAAGATGCTAGCAAAAAAGATATTTTTAGAAATGTTGAACCAAATGATTTGATTAAATTTGGTTTAATTCCAGAAATTGTTGGAAGATTGCCGGTGATAGCTCCGCTTGATGGATTGAACGAAGAAGATTTGGTGAGAATTTTGCATGAGCCGAAAAATTCTTTGACTAAACAATATAAAAAACTGTTCAACATTGACCATATTGAGCTGGAATTTGAGCCAGAAGCCTTGAAGGAAATTGCTAAAAAGGCGATTGAAAGAAAAACTGGGGCACGTGGATTAAGGGCAATTGCGGAAAATATTTTACTTGATACGATGTTTGAAATTCCTTCGCAAAAAAATGTGAAATCGGTTACTATTAAAAAAGAGACGATTACTGAAGGAAAGGCTCCAGAAATTGCTTATATGTCTAAGAAAGAGGCGGAAGAAAGGGAGAGTAAGAAGACTATTGCTATTGCTTCTTAGGATGGTTTTTAAGTGATACTGATTATTATACCTTATAAATTATTGCATGAACGTCCAGACGGCATTACAAATGCCGCCTGAGCAACTGGAAATACCACCCATTTAAGATTAAAACATACTCGATCTAATAATTCTCCCCTTGAGGGAGAGTCGACGAAGCTTTAGCTGAGTCGGTGAAAGGTCAAATAACATATCATAATCTTTTTATTACAGCATTTTTATCTCTAAAGCGTGTAATCCCTTTTCAAATTCATCTTTGACCAATTCATTTATTTTACGATGAGCTTGCAGTTTGGTCATTTTTTTTAGATCTTCCGACTTAATTTCAATCAAAAAATGAGTTTCGCCACTTTCGTCATTTTCTATGTGACCAAGATGAAGATGAGAGTTGTTTATTACTTGCAAAAATTCTGGTTTTAGTGTTTTTTCAATGGTTGAAATTATTCTATTTCTCATGTTAATAAAATTGTTAATAAATTGTTAAAAAATAGGCAGTTATTAACCGAAAATTTTTCGAGTGAAAAGTTATTATTTTTGTTAACATTTTTTCCACAGGTTTTTTACTTGTTAATTAATAAAAATTAACATAAAAATTATTGTTAATAACTATATTTTGATCTTTATTTTCAAGGTTTTTCTTAGAAATATTCTGTTAATAAAATTGTTAATAAAAAATAATAAAATAATTCACAACACTATTAAAATTATAATAAATATAAATGAATAAATTTATTAATATTCTTTCAAAAAAAGATACTAGTCAAAAACCACCAATTTGGATAATGAGACAAGCAGGAAGATATCTTTCTGAATATCGAAAAGTTAGAAGTGAAGCTAAAAATTTTTTAGACTTTTGTTATAATCCAAAATTAGCTAGTGAAGTTACTTTACAACCGATAAAAAGATTTGATTTTGATGCAGCGATAATCTTTTCAGATATTTTAGTAATTCCTGATGCTTTAGGAGTTAAAGTTGAGTTTTTAGAGGGTATCGGTCCAAAGTTACAAAAAATCACTTCAGAAAATGATCTAATCAATTTTAAAAGGGATAATATTAAAAAACATTTAGCTCCGGTTTTTGAAACGATAAAAACTGTCAGAGAAAATTTAGATAAAAATAAAGCTTTGATTGGATTTTCAGGATCTCCCTGGACTTTGGCTTGTTATATGATTGAAGGTGGTGGGTCAAAAAATTTTGATTTAGTTAGAAAAACTGCAATTTATCAGGAAGAGTTTTTTACAAAATTGATTGAAATTTTAACTGAAGCGATAATTGAATATTTATCTTTTCAAATTGAAGCAGGGGCAAATGTGGTTAAATTATTTGATTCTTGGGCGGGGGTTTTGCCAGAAAATCAATTGCAAAAATGGGTAATTGAACCAACTAAAAAAATTGTTAGTGAAATTAATAAAAAATATCCAGCAATTCCGGTGATTTGTTTTCCTAGGGGAATTGGGGTTAATTATATTGAATTTGCCAAGAAGGTTAATCCGAGCGCTTTAGCTTTGGATCAAAACATTGAAAAAAATTGGGCAAGAAAAAATTTGCAGGAAGATTTAAATCAAGTTGTGCAGGGAAATTTGGATAATTTTTTACTGGCTTTTGGTTCAAAAAAAGAAATCGAAAAAGAAGTTTTGGATATTTTAAAAACTTTTGGCAATCGTCCTTTTATTTTTAATTTAGGTCATGGAATTTTGCCAGAAACTCCGATTGAAAATGTGGATTTGGTGGTGAAATTGGTTAAAGGTTTAAATTAAGGCATAATTAAAGATTCAGTGGTTTTTATTGCATCAATTGTTCCGATGTGAAAATATTTTCCTTTGAGCTCCAAGCCTTTAACACCTTGTAAAAAGCCATTATTATCAGTGAGTTTTTTGTAAATAAGAGACATCGAAAAGTTTTTTTCTTGAATGTTTTGCAGAATTTTTGGATTGATAATTTGTAATCCAACAAAAACGTGAGTCATTTTTTTATCAATTGGGCGAGATAAAATATTTTTTTCTAAGATAAAATCACCACCAGAAGTATTTTCTTCATAGCCGATGTAATCTTTAGTTTGTTTGACTCCGAGCAATATATCGCAATTATTTTTATTCCAAAATTCTAGCATCAAATCAATGTCAGAAATTGCAGAGTCTTCCTGCCATAAAATATCGCCATTTATGGTTAAAAGTGGTTGATTGAAATCGATTTTGTCTTTAGCAAAAATTAATCCACCGCCAGTTTCAACTTTTTCTAATTCGCGTGAAAAAATAATTTTTTTATTGTTTAATTTTTTGATGTGATTTTCGATTTGTTCAGCGAGATAAAATCCGTTGATGATGATTTTTTCTAGAGAAGGAATTTGATTTAATTTTTCGATTGTATAATCAATTATTGCTTTGTTTTTTATTTTAACTAATGGTTTACAAATCGTGTCAGTTAAAGGTCTCATGCGTTCTCCGCGACCTGCAGCAAAAATAAAAGCTTGAGTTAGTTTAGTCATTTTTTTTACAAAATTACGTCAAGTCCGATGTCAGAGGCGATAACCGAGTGAGTTATTGCGCCAATTGAAATGAAGTCGATGTCAAGATTTGAGAAATCGTGAATGTTTTTTAGATTTATTCCGCCAGAAATTTCAATTTTGGTTTGCTTAGAATTTTTTCTAATAAAATCGCTGCATTTTGTAATTTCAGAAATTGTCATATTATCTAACATGATGATGTCGGGCGCAAATGCCACAGCTTCTTCAACTTGCTTGAAATTGTCGCATTCGATTTCGATTTTCTTATTTGATTTTTTTGCAAGAGTTAAAGCTTTGGAAATTGATCCAGAAGCAGCAATGTGATTGTCTTTAATTAAAATCATGTCAGATAAATTGAAACGATGATTTTTAGCGCCACCAGCGACAACTGCTTGTTTTTGTAGATCGCGTAAATTTGGAAGAGTTTTTCTAGTGTCAAGAATGGTGATTTTTGGATTGTTTAAAGCTTTAACTAATTTGTTGGTTAAAGAAGAAATTCCGCTTAAATGTTGAATGAAATTTAAAATAACTCTTTCTGCAGCAAAAATTAATTTAGCGTCGCCAAAGCCTGTTGCAATTGATTTTCCAGCTTTTAAAAAAGTTCCGTTTTTAGCGAGAATTTTTAAATCGATGTGAGAATTTTTAAATTTTTCGGCGGTTTTTAAGCAAGAAAAAACTTCTAAAATTATTTCTTCACCAAAAAAAATAATGTCTTCGCGGGTGTTGATTTTAAAGGAGATTTGGTGATTGTTTGGAATTGTTAAATCAGAAGTTACATCGTCAAAAGCACAATCTTCTTCTAAAGCTGATTTAATTATTTTTAAAGGCATTTTCTAGGATCGAATTTTTGAGATTTTAGCTTTGCTAATCTTTCTTTGATAAAGTAATGCATAAATTGGGTTTGTTCAGTTGTAGCTTGAATCTGACCATTATTGCTTTCTGCAATTAATTTTTCAATAACCTTAAAAGCCATGCAACCGTCGCCCATTTTTTCGTATATGAAGGCGGGCATTTCTTTGGCCCATAGTGGTGCGGTTTTTATTTCGCTTAATTTGTAGGAAAGACGCAAGGCTAAATCTAAATCATTGAGGCTGTTTTTGGAAATCATAACGGCCTGTAAGAGCCACCACCATTTTTCTTCGGGATAATTTTCAGAGTTTTTTTCTAAATAATCAACAATATAGCGGTTGTCTTCGGTTTTTTGGGTTTGGGAATAATAATAGCTAGCAAGGGCAGGTGGAAAATGTGATTTATTATTTAAACTGTCTAGCATGATCAACCAATCGTAAATTTTTTTATAGTCATAGTTTTTTAGAGAGACAAATCCAGCAAAAAC
>CAZOKU010000031.1:0-4753 GCA_964580715.1 uncultured Rhizobium sp.
TGATAAAGATCGCGCTGAATATTGGCTTTCTGTAGGCGCTAAACCTAGCGACAAAGTTAGCAAATTTTTAATTGCCCTTGGTGTTAAAGGTGCTGAAAAATATAAACCAGCATTCAAGCCAAAAAAGAAAGGTGAAGGCATGAAGAAAAAAGCTTTAGAAAAAGCTCAAAAAGAAGCCGAAGCTGCAGCTGCTAAAGAAGCAGAAGCAAACACACCAGCTGCATAGTTTAAAAAAAATTTTAAGGCGCAAGTTTTCTTGCGCCTTTTTTCTTTTGTAAAAAATGTCATTTGTTCTTCCTGCACAAATTTTAATTGCCACCAACAATAAAGGAAAATTTGTCGAAATTGAAGAACTGCTCAGTCAAATTGGCATCAAAGCCATATCTCCTACGCAATTCAATATTTCCGAGCCAGAAGAAACTGAAAAAACTTTTGCTGCTAACGCTTTGTTAAAGGCAAAATTTTATGGTTTTGCTGCAAAAATGACTGCTTTAGCAGATGATTCTGGTTTGTGTATTGATGATCTTGGTGGCGCTCCAGGTGTTGATTCTGCACCATTTGCACTTGACGAAAAAGGTGAAAAAAATTTCCCTCATGCTTTTGAAAAAATTTTTCGAAATTTAGAAAAAAAAGGAGTTTCTTTAGATCAAAACCCCAAAGCTCATTTTATTTGCAATCTTTGTTTGTTTGATCCAAAAACTAATTTTTCAATTAATTTTGAAGGGCGTGTTGATGGTTATGTCACACAGCCTCGCGGCAATAAAGGCTTTGGCTATGATCCAATTTTTGTTAAAAATGGAATGAATCAAACTTTTGGTGAAATTGATCCTCAGCTAAAAGATAAAATTTCTCATCGCGCACAAGCATTTGAAAAAATGTTGAATTGGATTAAAAGCTATTGAAAATTCTGGTTTAGATATTATCTAAAAATTAAAAACAATACGAACAATCTTACAAAAATGTCTAAGCGCGATTACTACGAAATTCTTGGGGTAGCAAAAAATGCCTCAGCCGATGAAATTAAAAAAGCCTATAGAAAGCTTGCGATGCAATATCACCCTGATCGCAACCCAGGCAATAAAGAAGCGGAAAACAAATTTAAAGAAGCAACTGAAGCTTATGAAGTTTTAAAAGATGATCAGAAAAAAGCGGCCTATGATCGTTTTGGTCATCAAGCTTTTGGTCAAGGTGGTGGTGGATCAAGCCATGCTGGACAAGGATTTGAAGGCTTTGATTTTTCTGATATTTTTGGCAATTTTTCCGATATTTTTGGTGATATGGGAGGAAGTCGTCAAACCAAAAAGCGCAGCGCGGCAAAACGCGGTTCAGACATCAGATATAATCTTGAAATCTCGCTGGAAGAGGCTTTCCGTGGCGCAACGGAACAAATTTCTTTTTCAATTCCTGTCAAGTGTGATTCTTGCAAAGGAAGTGGTGCAGAAGGAAGTGACAAGCCTGCAGAATGTTCAACTTGTCATGGCAGTGGAAAAGTGCGTGCGCAGCAAGGTTTCTTTATTGTTGAAAGAACTTGCTCTTCTTGTTCGGGAACTGGTCAAGTTATTAAAAATCCTTGCAAAACCTGTCGTGGTGAAGGAAGAGTTAATAAACAAAAAACTTTAGCGGTTAAAATTCCTGCTGGAGTTGAAGAGGGAAACCGCATCAGGCTTGCTGGTGAAGGGGAGGCTGGAACCAGAGGTGGTGAGTCGGGAGATCTATATGTGTTTATTTCCGTTAAGAAGCATCAATTTTTTGTAAGAAATGGTGATGACATTCATTTTGAAGTGCCAATCAAATTTACTACAGCAGCTTTGGGAGGAGAAATTGAAATTCCAACAATTGACGGTGTTAAAACCAAATTAAAAATCAATGAAGGCATTCAAAATGGCGATAATTTGCGTTTAAAATCGAAAGGAATGCCAGTGATGAATTCTGGCGGCAGAAGGGGCGATATGTACGTAAAAGTGAATATTGAAACGCCAATAAAGCTTTCCAACGAAGAACGCGAATTGCTAAAACAGCTAGATCAATTAATGCAAAATAAAGAAAATAACCCAAAATCAGACGGTTTTTTCAAGAAAGTTTCAGGTTTATTTAGCTGATTTTTTTAAGCGTTGTGACTCAGATTTTAATTGTCCGCAGGCGGCTAAAACATCGTCTCCGCGGGTTTTTCGAATTGGTGCAATTAAATCGTGTTTTTTTAGAATTTGTTGAAATTTTTGTATTGCCTCATCAGAGCTGCGACCATATTCACAGCCACTCCACACATTAAACGGAATTAAATTTATTTTGACATTTAGGTTGAATTTTTTGATTAATTTAACCAATTCTTGAGCGTGAATTTCTTGATCATTCACATTTTTTAGCATCACATATTCAAAAGTAATTTTTTGCTGTGGATTCTTTTGGTTGTAGGTTTTGCAAGCTGTAAGCAAATCATGAAGTGGATATTTTTTATTGATTGCCATGATGTCGGTGCGCAGGCTATCATTTGTTGCATGCAAAGAAATTGCTAATCCAGTTTTGAGTTCATCAGCAGCGCGCAATATTTCAGGAACTAAGCCCGAAGTTGAAACAGTGATTTTGCGATTGGAAAAAGCCAATCCGTCTTGATCGCTTAAAATTTTTACGGCTTCTGCCACATTATCATAATTAAAAAAAGGCTCGCCCATGCCCATAAACACTATATTGGTGAGCCTTCTCTCTTTTTTCCAATCTTCTAAGGCAGTTTTTGCAACAAGAATTTGTGCAACAATTTCACCAAATTCTAAATTTCTTACCAAAGTTTGGGTTCCGGTGTGACAAAATTTGCAAGATAAGGTGCAGCCAACTTGTGAGGAAATGCAAAGGGTTCCGCGAGTTTCTTCAGGAATAAAAACTGCTTCAACTTCTTTTCCATCAGAAAATTTTACCAGCCATTTTCTGGTGCCATCAAGTGATTTAATTTCTTTAGTGATTTCTGGATAAGAAAGAATAAAATTTTCTTTTAAATATTTACGAAATTCTTTGGAAATGTCGCTCATTTCATCAAAGTTTTTCGCACCTTTGACATAAATCCAATTCCAGATTTGCTTGGCACGAAACGGCTTTTCACCTGCTTTCATGATGGTTTGAACCAATTCATCTTTTGTTAAAGAAAGCAGATTTATCATGCTTATTAATTTAAGAAGATTTAGGGCTAAACAAGCTGCTGCAACGGTTTAAAATTCTAGAAGCGCGTGCGATGCTGTTAGTTAAATAAAAATCATAATCAAAAGCCACAAGATCTTTTTGAGCAACTTCAAGTTTCATTTCTTTTGATTTAACCCAATCTGCTTTTGTGATTTTGTTAAGATTTGCAAAAGTTGCACTATGTTTAGACAGCTGAGTTCTAAGCTCTGCAAAGTCTTTAAAACCAAGATCAATATTTAATTTTTTTGCGAGTTCCAAAAATATTTGCCAATCTTCTTTTGCTTGATTTGGTGCAAAAACGGCTCTATTAGTGCTTTGCGCTCTGCCTTCTAAATTTACATAAATTGCATTTTTTTCGCTATAATTAGCGGCTGGCAAAATTACATTTGCAGCGTGAGCACCTCTATCACCATTGCTTCCAACATAAATAACGAAAGCATTTTTTAATCTTGCAAAATTAATGTCATCGTCAATTGAATGTAGTAAAACTATTTTAATTTCACCTTTTTCAACTTTTTGTAAAAGATATTCAATGCCAGAAGAGCTGGTAAATCCAAGCTCAAGGCCGTTAATCAAGCCGCTTGATTTTGATAAAAAGTTAAAACCATTCCAATCATTTTGAATAAAATTATATTTTTCGGCAATTTTTTTAGCATAGTTTAAAATTATTTCACCATCTTCAGAAGCTATCAAATCATGGCCCAAGACCAACATTGGTTTTTTTGCATTTGCTAAAATTTTAGAAAATTCATTTTTTTCTTCTAAAATTTCTTGTAAATTTGAAAAATTATTTCCCAGATTTTCAAAATCATAAGTTAAGTCGCAGTTCACACCAATTGCGGCTATTTTTAATTTTTTTGATAAAAATCTTTTTCTAATTCGAGCGTTCAAAACTGGAGCATCTTTGCGAGGATTAACGCCAATTAGCAAACAAACGTCAGCTTCTTCAATGCCTGCAATTGAAGTGTTGAAGAGATATGAAGCGCGATTAGACGAATCAATTTTTTCACCTTTAAGGCGACATTCAACATTTGAGCTGCCCAGCGCATTTAATAATTTTTTTAGTGAAAAAATTTCTTCTGCAGCAGAAAGTTGTCCTGATAAAGCCGCGATTTCACTGGCTTTGCAAGATTTGATTTTATTTGCAACTTCATCTAAAGCTTCATCAAAAGACACGTCATAAAATTTGGTGCCGCGCTTTACATAAGGCTTGTCAATACGCTGATATTTAAAGCCGTCATAGCAAAAGCGAGTTTTATCTGAAATCCATTCTTCGTTAATTTCTTCATTTAAGCGCGGCAAAATTCTCATCACTTCAATGCCACGAGAGTCAATGCGGATGTTACTTCCAACTGCATCCATCACATCAATTGATTCAGTTTTTCTTAATTCCCAGCTTCTAGCTTTAAAGGCATAAGGCTTAGAGGTTAAAGCTCCAACTGGACAAAGATCAATCACATTTCCAGAAAGCTCTGAAGTTAAAGATTTTTCAAGATAAGTTGTAATTTCCATATTTTCACCACGTCCAACCGCGCCAATTTCAACGGTTCCAGCCACATCTTCAATAAATCTTACACAGCGGGTG
>CAZOKU010000031.1:4763-18460 GCA_964580715.1 uncultured Rhizobium sp.
CCATGTCTTTTTCAGTGACAGCACGCTTTTTTTCGTGATAATGGCTATTTCCTTTGCCATATTGAAAAGCTTGATCTTGCAAATCGCACTCGCCACCTTGGTCGCAAATTGGGCAATCTAGTGGGTGATTTGCGAGTAAAAACTCCATAACTCCTTCGCGAGCTTTTTTAACCATTGGGGTGTCAGTGTGAATTTTCATTCCTTCGCTTGCTGGCATAGCGCAAGAAGCAACTGGCTTTGGTGCGCCACCTTCAACTTCCACCAAACACATTCGGCAATTTCCTGCAATTGCAAGTCTTTTGTGATAACAAAAACGCGGAATTTCTATTCCAGCAATTTCGCAAGCTTGGATAATAGTAATTCCTTCAGGAATTGAGATAGTTTTACCGTTGATTGTAACTGTAGTCATATGGTTTAATAACGCTATTAACGCCAATTCTTTAGGATAATGAAAGCTCTTTTAAGTTTAGAATCCTTAGGGAAATTGGGGCTGTAAGATGCAAAAAAGGTGCACCAATTTTTTAAAAAAACTAGTGCACCTTTTTAAACTAAAAGAATTAGCAAATCAATTAAAACGGAATTTCATCATCACTTTCTTCAACTGGAATGTCGTTACTGCGTGATTTTTGGGATGAAGAAGAATAAGAGTCAGCAGAAGAACCACCGCGTTCTCTTGCGTCAAGAATTTGTAAAACCGAGTTAAAGTTTTGTAGTGCAATTTCAGTAGTAAATTTCTCTACACCTTGATTATCAGTCCATTTTCTGGTTTGTAAAGAGCCTTCGATGTAAAGCTTTGAGCCTTTTTTAACATAGCTTTTTACAATATTTACCAAACCTTGAGAAAACACAACAACGCGATGCCATTCAGTTTTTTCACGCTTTTCTCCAGAATTTTTGTCTTTCCATGATTCTGAAGTGGCAAGAGAAAAGTTTGCGATCTCGCGACCATCTTGGGTTGACCTAATTTCAGGATCCTGACCAACATTGCCAACCAGAATCACTTTGTTAATTGACATATATAAAACCTCGTTAATTTAATTGAGTTGTTAAAATAAACTAATACCAAGCCTACGGAGATTTGAAAGGAAAAAACTAAAGCAGAACTACTACTATTAAAAATACAGAAAAAACACTAATTACTAACACTAAATATACCCTTAAAATTCCAGAGTAAACAGGTTAATAACTAAAGTGTATATAATTTATTGGTTTTTTACCTCAAACTCTTGAAAAGTGGTTTTTTTTGGGAAAAAATTTAGGAATTCAAAATTTTTTCTATAATGTCAATTTGGTTAAAAAACGCTTTAAACCCAGCTCTAATAAAGGGTTTTAAGTGTTTTTTAACTCTAAAATCCACAAAAAAAGCTTTTTAAGCGTTGACTTACTTTAAGGGTTTAATAATTTTTGGTAAAAAAACTATTTTTTATTCCAAAATGACGTTTAAACTTTAAACATAAAAATAATATAAACAAGTCATCAATTTATGAAAAAAATCTTTAAAAATTTATCTTTAATAATCTTATCTATTTTTATTATGACAAATCAAGCATCAGCACAAGCAAATAAAGGATCGAAAGACCTTGAAAATACACTTTATATTGACCTAAAATATGGCCGCGTAGTAATTGAAATGCTGCCAAATGTTGCGCCAAAACATGTTGAGCGCATCAAAACTTTGGCTCGCCAAGGTTTTTATGATGGAATTGTTTTTCACCGTGTTATTGACGGTTTTATGGCACAAACTGGCGATCCTACAGGCACAGGCATGGGTGGTTCAAAACTTCCTGATTTAAGAGCGGAATTTTCCGATGAACCACATATTCGTGGCGCTGTTTCAATGGCTCGCGCCACCAGTCCAAACAGTGGCAATAGCCAATTTTTTATTGTAACTCATGATTCGCGCTTCTTAGATGGGCAATATACCATCTGGGGAAGAGTGGTCAAAGGCATGGAATTTGTTGATCAAATTAAAAAAGGCGAAGGGCGTGACGGTAAAGTTAAAGATCCAGACAAAATGATTAAAGTTCGCATTGCTTCTGATGCTGCAAAGTCGGATAAATAATTTTTTTAAAAATGTCTTACAACAGCAACAATATTTTTGCTAAGATAATTCGTGGAGAAATTCCAGCAAGTAAGGTTTATGAAGATGACAAAGTTTTGGCTTTTCATGATATTTCAAAAGCTGCGCCAGTTCATGTTTTGGTGATTCCAAAGGGTGAATATGTTGATTTTATTGATTTCAACACTAAAGCTGGTGCAGAGGAAGTTGCTTACTTTTTTGCTAAAGTTTCTGAAATTGCCAAAATGCTAAAAGTTGATCAAAGTGGATTTCGCTTAATCGCAAATTATGGCGCAAACGCTCATCAAACTGTGCCACATTTTCACATGCATATTTTGGCGGGCAGAAAGCTTGGGCCGTTGCTTAAAGAGGATAGTTTGTTGAGGTAATATGGATAGTAAAAACCGCGAATCAACGCAGATAATTCACGCGGGCAGAAACCCTAAAGAGCAAGGCTGGATGGTTAATCCGCCGATTTATCAAAGCTCGACCATAGTTTTTCCAACTTTGCAAGATTTGCTTGATGTTGAAAAAGGCTATGAAAATCCTGATTTAACTCATCCATACGAGTTAAAATATGGTCGCTATGGAACGCAAACTAATTTCGCTTTAGAGCGCGCAATTGCTGAGATGGAAAACGGTTATAGTTCTTTAATAACATCATCAGGAATGTCGGCGATTTATGTGGCATTAAACAGCTTTTTAAAGCAAGGGGATCACCTTTTGATGGTTGACAATGCTTATTCGCCGACTCGTGATTTTGTTGATGTTTTTTTGAAAAAATATGGCGTAAGTGCCACTTATTATGATCCGCGAATAGGTTGTGATATAGAAAAATTGGTGCAAAAAAACACCAAAGTGATTTTTATGGAAAGCCCAGGGTCCTTGAGCTTTGAGGTGCAAGATGTTGATGCGATTTGTCAAGTTGCAAAAAAACATGATATCATAACCATTTTAGATAATTCTTGGGGCAGTGCGCTTTATTTTAAGCCGTTAAATCACGGGGTGGATGTTTCGATTATGGCTTTAACCAAATATATCAATGGCCATTCTGACATCATGATGGGATCAGTTACTATCAAAGATCGCAAACATTTTGCTTTAGTAAAAGACGGATTTAAGTTTATGGCTGCTACAGCAGCGCCATTTTCCGCTTATATGGTGCAAAGGGGGTTGCGCACCTTAAAAATCCGTATGGAAGCTTGTTATAAAAATGCTTTAGCACTTGCAAAATGGCTGGAGCAGCGCCCAGAAGTTTATAAAGTTTTATATCCAGCCCTAGAGTCAAGCGAGGATCACGTATTATGGAAAAAATATTTTTCTGGTGCAGCTGGCATTTTTACAATTATTTTAAATAAAAAATATCCAACTAAAGCTTTAGCAAACATGCTGGATAACTTACATTACTATGGCATGGGCTATTCTTGGGGTGGTTATGAATCTTTGATTTTACCAGTTGATTTAGAAAACATTCGCACTGTCAAAAAATGGCCATTTGCTGACAAAACATGCCTTCGGATTAATGTTGGTTTAGAGGACGTGGAAGATTTGAAAACAGATCTTGCTCAAGGTTTTGAAAGACTTGAATTATAGATACAAAGCTTCTATACTAAAATGGTTGGTAAAAAAATCTTTTATATAAAAGAATCTCATTTCATTTAATCGTTTAATAAATTTTTTATATTATGAGTAGGGACGCATTAATAGAACAATCAGCAATTGAGTCATATAGAAAAGAGCATGATAAAGATTATACAACCCGTCTTGCCACAGATTTGTGCATTCTTGCAAAGTGTTATGGAAGCGGTTTTATCGTTGCAAAAAATTTAGAGCATGCAGTCAAATTATATCAACTAGCTGTTGTTTCTGATGATCCAGAAGCGCAAAGGGTTTTAGCGGATTATTCTATAAGCGGTTTAAGAGACGAAAAAGATGAATTAATAGCCATAAATCATAGTGAAGCTTTAAGATTATATCAAGAATCAGCGGTTCGAGGACATGGAATTTCAGCATACAACCTTGGTGTTATCCATCAAAATGGTAGCTATGGCACAACGCAAGACTTAGAGAGGGCTTTTAGATATTATCAAGAATCTGCCGGTTTAGGATGTTCACTCGGAAATTATGCAATTGGTGTTTGTTATGAAGAAGGTATATATGTTGGAACGAATGTGAAAGAAGCAAGGAGACATTACCAAGAGGCCGCTAAAGCTGGCGATGAAAAGGCAAGGAAAAGGCTTGAATACATGACCAGTACAACTGATAATCCTGTTTTCTCTGAAGCTTCAACGGCAAGTGTCGGTGGTGAAGTGGGATTTTTTTCAGAGGGAGAGCAAGCAGCAATCTCACAGGAAAGAAAGGAAATCGGATCTAATGGTGGTAGTTTTTCAGATGCATATGTTTTATTTAATTGTTATAGAGAAGCTAAACATGGACTCCCTAGAGATCTTACAAAAGCTTTTGAAGTAGCACAAACAGCAAGTGATTCAGGTGATAGATCTGTTGAGGATATGCTTTCAAAGTGCTATTTGCAAGGAAAAGGAGTAGAGCAAAATGATCTTTTAGCCATATTTCATGCTTCAAGAGCTTTAGTATTTAATCGTGGATATGATGATGTTATACATTCATTGAATTTCCCCACCGATGTTCGATTGCCAAAAGAACAGTGTCTTAATGTTGTACAAATTGTTGAAATAATAAAGAATTTAGGAAAAGCAAGGAAGGATGATCTAGTTTATAATATCACTAGTGCTTCCATAAATAATTTAACGCAAGGGAACTTATCTAGAATTAGACAAACGGTTGCTGAAGTGTTAGGTGAAGATAGAAAATTATTAAAAAAATTTGATAGTTTAATAGAAGCTCATGAAATGCATTCACCTTTAGCGGTTGCTGGATCATTTGGTATAGGTGGGGGTGGTAGTGCAGCAGCTGGAGCTGGTAGTGCAGGAGGCAGAAGAAGCTCTACGGTAGTTCCAGCAGGAGCTGGAGGCTCCAAAGTGCTTGCAGGAGGAACAGCTAATCCTCTTCTTGAGGCTCTAGGCCGGTCAGGACGGAAATGATTTTTTTAAACATCGGTTCCTGAACCTAAGGACGCATTCTTAAAGAACACCACGTCCCGCAAAGGGAATTCTTAATTATGATGCTATAGGCCAAGAGGTCGCGTCAGTGTTGGCGTGACCTCTTAGGGCACTGTCGCAAATCAAACTTTTCGTCGAACTTTTCATAATTATATTTTTTTTGAAACGCACGTACGTCTAGTACGCTTACCTTTCAAAAAAAATATAATCACAAAAATTTCTTAGAAAATTTTGATTTGCGACATTGCCATTATTTTTTAAACGCCAGTTCGGGATAAAAATGTGTCAAAACCAAGTATTGCAAAGAGCTGGCTTAGAATTTTTAATTTAAAAAACTTGAGCTTATGCAAATAAGTGAGTTTTTTAAATTAAAAATTCTAAGCCAGATCGAAGGAAGACGACGGTTTTCACACATTTTGGTTTAAAACAATTACTTTTTTATCCCGAATTGGCGTTTTAAGCATCTTGCAAGAAGCTTTTCAATAATTTTGATCTTTTTGGATGTTGTAGTTTTTTCAAAGCTTTGGCTTCGATTTGTCTGATACGTTCGCGAGTAACGGAGAATTGTTTGCCAACTTCTTCCAAAGTGTGGTCAGTCACCATGCCAATGCCAAAGCGCATTCTAAGCACTCTTTCTTCTCTGGGGGTTAGCGAAGAAAGCATTTGTGCGGTAACTTCTTTTAATTTTGAGTGTGAAGCAGCGTCAAATGGAAGTACGGCAGTTTTATCTTCAATAAAATCACCTAAAACACTTTCTTCATCATCACCAGAAATTGGCGATTCAAGGCTGACAGGGTCTTTAGAAGTTCTTAAAACTTTTCTAACTTTGTCAACTGGCATTAAAAGTTTGTCAGCAATTTCTTGCGCATCAGGAGCGCGTCCCAATTCTTGCGTTAATTGTCTTGAGGTTTTAACAATTTTGTTGATTGTTTCAACCATGTGAATTGGAATACGGATGGTGCGAGATTGGTCGGCGATTGCGCGAGTTATTGCTTGTCTAATCCACCAAGTTGCATAAGTTGAGAATTTATAGCCGCGGCGATATTCAAATTTATCAACGGCGCGCATCAGGCCAATGTTGCCTTCTTGAATTAAATCTAAAAATTGTAAACCACGATTGGTATATTTTTTGGCAATTGAAACCACCAAACGTAAATTCGCTTCAATCATTTCTTTTTTAGCACGCAATTCTTCATCTTGGCTTCTTCTAACCGTGTTGATCAGGTTTTTAAAACCTGCAATATTCAAACCCATTATACGAGTGAATTTGTCTAGGCGCGCTTGAATTGTCAGAATTTTTTCACGTCCTTCAGTAATGAAGGCTTGCCATTTTTTATCTTTTAATCCAGCAATTTTATCAATCCATTTTTTGCCATCTTCAACACCTTGATAATTTTTCAAGAAATCACCTTTTTCAACGCCAAAACTTTGGGCTAATCTTAACAACTCAATTTCAACCGAAGTTAGTTTTTGTTGTGCCTCGTAAAGCTGGTCAACCAGAGCTTTAATCAAAGAATCGTTAAAACTTACTTCTTCAGAAAGTTTTTCAAATTCCGCTTTTAACTTGATAATTTCTTTGTCATTCTTGATTTGCTCATGAGTTTTATTTTCAGATTTATCCAGAATTTTTTGGCAAATTTGTGAAATTTTTTGGAACAAATCGAGCATTTTTGGCATCAAAATTCTTTCCATCGAAACGAATGAAACCACACTTTCGTCGATTTCTTCCAGTTCTTCATCTTCAAATAAAGATTCTTCACCAGCTTCAGCAGAATCATCAATCATGGTTGAAATATCTTCAACATTATTATTGTGAGTTTCTTGTCCTTCAGCAGTTTCATTGCTTTTAATCATTTCTTCCAATTCAGAATTGTAAGTTTCATCAATTCTGATAATGTCGCGCAGCAAAATGGTTCCACCCGCAAGGCCGTTATACCATTCAATAAAATGGCGCATGATAATTGGGCTTTGGTAAAGTGATTTGACGGTTTTATTGCGTCCTTCTTCAATGCGCATTGCAATTGCAACTTCATCTTCACGAGTGAGAAGTTTTACAGTGCTCATCGATTTTAGATAAGTTTTAACCGAGTCTTCGCTGCGCTTTTGGCTTTTTTCTTCATCTTTTGCAGCCAAACCTTCTTCAATTAATTTTTCTAAATCATCTTCTTTTTCAACGACCGGAATTTTAAATTCGGTTAAAATGTCAAGAATGCGATCAAGCTTTGCAGAATCAAGCTCGCCTTCCACATTTTCATTGATCTGATCATAGGTTATAAAGCCTTGTGATTTGCCAGTTGCAAGCAATTTTTTGATTTTATCCGCTAATTCGCTGGAAATTTTTCTTCCCTCATCTTCGTGTTTTTGTAGAGCGGATTTTACGCCTTGAATTAATTGAAATTTTTCTGCCAAGGCGCTGGTTCTGTCATTAATTGGTTTGGCAGTTTTTTTAACTTTGACTTTTTTTACAACTGTCGCTTTCGTCGTTTTATTTTCTTCGGCTTTTGATTTTGTTGAAGTTGCAGAATTTTTCTTAACAGATTTTTTGTTTATTTCTTTCTTTGTTGATTTGTTTACAGATTTTGCTGGTTTTTTTACAACGCTTTTAGCTTTTGATTTTACAGGCTTAGCAGCTTTTGTGTTAGATTTATTTTTAACTAACTTTTTAGCTACAGTTTTTTTTGCAGCATTTTTTTTGGAATCTAACTTTTTAGTCGCTAATTTTTTTGCTTTCTTTTTATTTGCCATAAATTTCGTTTAAGTAGTTTGTTTTTCTAGGGTAATAATCATTTGTTCAAGAGAATTTTTATAGTCAAAAATTTCTCTAATTTTTTGATCGCAAAGCTCAGTTTGATGAGTTTTTATTTCGTCAATTTTGTTCAAAGACTCTTTATATTGTTGATCCACTTGGATTAATAAA
Organism: uncultured Rhizobium sp.; assembly: GCA_964580715.1. Lineage (GTDB taxonomy): Bacteria > Pseudomonadota > Alphaproteobacteria > Rickettsiales > UBA1997 > UBA2645. Next base: position 12,820 of record CAZOKU010000031.1, read on the forward strand.
TCTTTTAAAAGCAGGATGCGAAACTTAAGTAAATTTGTGTTAGAGTCTGAGCCTTTAAGGCCATTAACGATGTTAGTTATACCAACAATATCATCATTTGAGCATGATTTTTCAAGGGTTTCAAGTATTTTTTTTGCATCATAGTCAGAATTTTCATCAATAATTTCAATAATTTGCTCTTTTAAATGGGTATAGTGTTCACTGCTTAACTGAGTTTCTTTGATGTCAAAAATATCGTCACGGAAGTGCGCCAGTTCAGGGTTTTTGATGATAAAAGAAATAATGTTTTTTGCCGCTAAATCGCTTAAATTTGTGGGTTTTGCATAAAGTTTTGTTGGAAACACCGAATTTTGGGTATTTTTCTTAAAATTTCGGCCAAAAGTGAATAAAAGATCCTTAAAAAATAAAGAAAAGTGCTTTTTTGATGCAGGATCTGCAATTGTTGCGGTTTTGGCAAATAAATTACCCTCAATTTTTGCCTTATCTTCCGCACTGATTTTATTTTTTTTGTCGATTCCAAGATCAGCTAAAGCAAATTCAAAAAGGCTTTCCGACAAAGGCGAGGCTTGTGCAAACAACTCTTCCATTTTTTTTGATCCGAAGCTTTTAATAAAATCATCCGGATCCATTTTGTTGGGTAAAAAAGTGAAAAAAACATTTTTTTTAGAAGTAATCAAAGGCAAAGCAATTTCAGAAGCGCGCTTTGCGGCTCTGATTCCAGCAGCATCACCATCTAAGCAAATAATAATTTTGTCAGTAACATGAAATAATTCTTTAAAATGTTCAGCACCAAGCGCGGTTCCAAGGCCAGCGACAACATTTTCTATGCCGTGAGCTGACATTGAAATTACGTCCATATATCCTTCAACTACAACGGCGTATCCCTTAGAAAATATTGGGTTTCTAGCTTTATCAAAATTATAAAGAGTCTGATTTTTTTTAAATAAATCAGTTTCAGCAGAGTTTAAATATTTCGGCATTTCATCCGCGATAGTTCTGCCACCAAAGGCAATCACTTGACCTTTTTTGTTATTGATTGGAAAAATTACACGATTGCGAAATTTATCATAAACTTTGCCACGATCATTTTGTCCTATCACGCCAGTCTTAGAAATTTCAAGGTCGGTGAAGTTTTTGCTTTTTAAAAAATTGACCAAAGCTTCAAAAGAATTTAGGGCAAATCCTAAACGAAATTTTTTGGCAATATTTGAGTTTAAATTCCGTTTTTTTAAATATTCTCTAGCCTCTATTCCATTGTTTCCATAGAGGTTGTTTTCAAAAAATTTTGTAATTTCTTCTAAGATCAAAAAATCACGTTTAATAGAATCTTCTTTAACCTGATTAAAATTAACCTGTGGAATTGGAATGCCAAAATCGTCAGCCAATTTTTTAACCGCTTCAGCAAATTCAACGCCATCGGTTTTCATGATAAAAGTGATGATATCGCCATGCGCCTGACAGCCAAAACAGTGATAAAAACCTTTTTGATCATTAACTGTAAAAGATGAAGTCTTTTCATTATGAAATGGACAGAGGCCTTGAAATTCTTTGCCGCGCGACTTTAGCTTTACTTTTTTTCCAACAACTTCTGAGGTTAAAATAGAGGAACGTAATTTATCTGGAAATTCTTTAGGAAAGCGCATCTCTAAGCTAATTGATTTGTAAAATTATAGCCAAACCAAATAAAAAAACGACATAACCAGTGAAAAAGAAATCGGAATTGTGAAATTATCATCGATATTAATCAAACTTGGTCGTGATTCAATTATGGTTGCGGCAGCTAAAGCAATTAAAGCAAATAAATAGAACCAAAATTCTACATTTAAAATGAGGCCACAGGTGATTAAAACCACAATGCCACTGATAAAAAATCCTAAAGCTCCTGACAGGCTTTTTTCAAAAAAAGGACGACTAGGAAACACCTTGCCAATTATTGCAGCAAGACCATCGCAAATCACCATCACCGCAAATGAGGTTACGGCTATTTCTTTTGGAAAAATCAAAAAATTAACACAAGCAGCGATGCCAACCCAGCTTGCTCCAGAAAGCTTTGATCCTTCTATTTCATGTGGTCTTAATACTGGTTTAAGGATGCCATTGATGGAACTCTTTAGCATAGGAGCTTTTTTTCTAAGACAATCAAGGCTAACAATAATTCCCGTAATAATGGCGAAAGTAACTAAGCTTGTTGTTCTGCCAGCAAAGCAGAAAAAAATTGGCACCCAAACCAGCGAGAAATGCAGCAACTTACGAATTAACTCAAGATTTAAGCTCATAGTTTCAATTTTTATTATGATTAGATTCTTCGTTGTAAATTACGACTTCGTTTTTCCCAATATATCCCAGCGTTTTGCGAGCTTGCTCATCAAGCAAATCAAGGTCTAAAGAATTAGTATTCATTCCATCAACCATGTTTTTTTTCACTTCCACTTTGTGATTTAATTCTTGTTTGACAGATTCACGATTTTCAATTTGCTCTTTTAGTTTTTTATATTGAATCAGGCCCTTCTCACCAAAAATTGTGATGAATGCAAAATAAAAAATTAGTGAAAATGCAATGCAATAACCAACAAAAACCGCCTTGGTTATGTTGTGTTTTTTGACTAGATTATATAAAAATTTTTCTGCCACTAGAAAATTTTATAAGTTACGAGAACAAACCTCTCTTACTGCGTCAATGATATTATTGGTTTTTGGAAGAGCCAATCTTTCAAGATTTGCCGCATAAGGAAGCGGCGCATCAACAGATGCTAGGCGTTTCACTGGAGCGTCAAGATAATCAAAAGCTTCTTCCATCAAAATTGATGCAACTTCACTGCCAACTGATGCAAAAGGAAAGCCTTCTTCAACAGTAACGCAACGATTAGTTTTTTTAACTGAATTGATGATGGTTTCGCGGTCAATTGGACGAATCGTTCTTAAATCAATAACCTCGGCTTCAATGCCGTCGCGTGCAAGCTCTTCTGCGGCATCCAATGCATATTTTACCACTAAAGAAAAAGCGATAATTGTAACATCTTTTCCTTCACGCAAAACCTTAGCTTTGCCAATTTCAACAACGTGATCATTGTCATAATCTTCTTCAAAAGAAAAACCATAAGTTATTTCATTTTCTAAGAAAATAACCGGATTTTGATCGCGAATTGCTGCTTTAAGCAAACCCTTTGCATCAGCGGCGCTGTAAGGGGCGATCACTTTTAAGCCAGGAACAGAAGCATACCAAGCAGCATAACACTGAGAATGTTGTGCACCAACGCGCGCAGCAGCGCCATTCGGGCCACGAAACACAATCGGGCAAACCACTTGACCACCTGACATATAACAAGTTTTTGCTGCAGAATTAACAATTTGATCAATTGCCTGCATGGCAAAGTTAAAAGTCATAAATTCAACGACAGGACGAAGACCAGCAAAAGCAGCGCCAACACCAATTCCAGCAAAACCTTGCTCAGTGATTGGAGTGTCGATCACTCTTTTTGCGCCAAATTCATCTAGAAGGCCTTGAGTGATTTTGTAAGCGCCATTATATTCTGCGACTTCTTCGCCCATAATGAACACTTTAGAATCTGCTCTCATTTCTTCTGCCATCGCTTCTCTAAGCGCTTCTCGTACAGTTATTTTGCGTAAAGTCATGTTATTGATTATAAATTTCAGTCATTAATTCGCTTTCATCCGGTTCTGGACTGTTTTTAGCAAATTCGACTATTTCATTAATTTCATGTTTAATTTCGTCATCAATTTTCTTGATTTCATCTTCACTTGCAACTTTTTCCTCGAAAATATAGTTGCGTAGGCGATCGATTGGATCTAATTCTTTTTTGCAATTTAATTCTTCTTTGCTTCTGTAGGTTGCAGGGTCTGACATAGAGTGTCCACGATAGCGATAAGTGTCCATTTCAAGAAGCATCGGTCCATTGCCAGACCTAACATAATCGGTGGCTTTTTGACCTTCTTTTATCACTTCAAAAAGATCCATTCCATTAATTCTTTGGCCCGGTATGTTAAAACCACTGCCACGCTTATAAAGTTGATCAATTGAAGAAGAGCGCTGCAGCGAAGTTCCCATCGCATATTGGTTATTTTCGATGATGAACAAAATTGGCAAATTCCACAATTTTGCCATGTTAAAAGTTTCGTAAACTTGGCCTTGGTGAGCCGCGCCATCGCCGAAATAGCAGTAAGTTACGTTGTTGTTTTCAAGATATTTATCTGCAAAAGCAAGGCCTGCGCCGATTGGAACCGAAGCGCCAACAATTCCATGTCCGCCGTAAAAATGTTTTTCAAGATCAAATAAGTGCATCGAGCCACCTTTTCCCTTAGAAGAGCCGTCTTTTCTGCCCAAAAGCTCAGCCATGATCGCCTTTGGATCAGAGCCTACAGAAATCATGTGACCATGGTCACGGTAGGTGGTAATAACTTTATCACCAGCTTGCATAGTGGCGTGCATTCCTGTGCAAACCGCTTCTTGCCCGATGTAAAGGTGACAAAAGCCAGCGATTAAACCCATGCCATAAAGCTGTCCGGTCTTTTCTTCAAAGCGCCTGATTAAAAGCATTTCGCGGTAAAAGCCGAGTAAATCTTTTTTAGAAAATTTTAATTCAGATTTTTTAGCCATGTTAAAAAATAAAAGTGTAAAGATGCCCCTATATCGAGGTTTTTAGGAAGTTTTCTAACAATAATCATTTAAAAAGTCAAACCTACCTCAGATTGTTTAGTGAAAAAACATTCGAAATAGTGCCGCCTATCAGGCGAAGAAAGCTAGGAACAACTTCTATTAATCCAATGCCAACTATAGCAGAAACAGTAAAAACTATAACAACTTTAACGGCACTGTCAATCACCATTTTCTTAAAAACTTCAGCTTGGTTATATTGAGCAGCCTTGCCTTTTGAGACCTTTTTTGCCTCTTCTAGGGCCTTTTTCTTCTCGTCGTCGTTTTCTTCGTTTTTATCGTTTTTGTCTTGTTTAAGTTGCTTATTTTTGTAACTATTGGCAGAATTTTTGCTATTATTGCTTAATTTGCTTGATTTTTCGTTAAACTTCTTTTGCATAAAAGAAGATAGTTTATTGTTTTCTGCCATATTATCATGCTATAAAAGTTATAAAAGCACAGCTTCTAAATTATTATAATAATATATTCAAGTGTTTGAACTGTTTTTAATTAAACCATTTATTGCGTTGCTTCTAATTAGCATTTGTTGTGCTTTAATGGGGGTTTTTGTTTTGTGGAAAAAACTCGCTTATTTTGGTGATGCGCTTTCGCATTCAATGCTACTTGGTTTTGTTGCTGGAGCAATCTTTAATTTAAACCAGATTTTTGTGCTGATTTTTTTTGTGATTTTATTCTCAGTTCTGCTCTCGCTGAGCGTAAAAAATCGCTATTTTTCTAAAGATGTGATTATTGCGGTTTTTGCATATTTTTTTGTTTCTTTAGCGGTTGTGTTCAGTGATATTTTTGCCCAAAATTTCAATTTTTCTTCATATATTTTTGGCGATATTTTAACAGTTGATAGCAAAGAAATTAAAATGCTTCTGATAATTTGTTTGTCAGTCACGCTTTTTGTGGCAGTTGCTTTTAAAAGAATGTTGCTAATCAACTTAAACTCAGATCTGGCAAGGATAAAAGGGGTTAGGTGTGAGC
>CAZOKU010000032.1:0-6645 GCA_964580715.1 uncultured Rhizobium sp.
ATGGCGCATAGTTTGGGCAATGTTTGGAAAATTAATGGTAAAGGTGATACTAGGTATGGCGCAGGTGGAGAATCTAGCTTGTGGTAAAATATGGAGCACCAGCAGCTTGCTCTCTTTGTTATAATTTGACATGAACGTGGGGACGGGGTCAGGAGACCCCGTCCCGCGATATAGAAGAACCATTATCGTAATATGAGAGACCACGTTCTTTTTGCGAGACGGGTTCTCCGTTTGCGAGACGGGGTCTCTGACCCCGTCTCCATGTTCAGTTCCTTTCAAAATGAAAAAGGTTCCAGGTGTCTTTACCTTTTTTATAGTTTGATTTTTTTAACCAAATTTTTTAAATTGAGATTTTTATAACTTTGTTGAAGTAATCGCTATTTTTCATGTCTCAAATGTTTTTAAAACTCACAGTTTTTTTGCCTCTTTTTGGCTTTTTGTTTTCAGGCTTGTTTTCAAGAATTTTTGCTAAAAATTTTTCTGATAAATTTGCGCAATTTTTCAGCAGCTCTTTGCTTGTTGCCTCTGCTGTTTGTGCTTTGTTGATTTTTGTAAGAAGCTGGAACGGTGATTTTTCAACCGACATCACGCTGATTAACTGGATAACTTCTGGAGATTTTTCGGTGAATTGGTCACTGAAGCTTGACCGTTTAACGGCGATTATGTTGGTGGTGGTCACTGTTGTTTCAAGCTTGGTGCACATTTATTCAATTGGTTATATGCATGAAGATAAATCAATTGCGCGCTTCATGTCTTATCTTTCGCTATTCACATTTTTCATGTTGATTTTGGTTACGGCGGACAATTTCTTGCAGCTTTTTGTGGGCTGGGAAGGTGTTGGTGTGGCCTCTTATTTATTGATTGGATTTTGGTTTAAAAAACAATCGGCCAATGCTGCAGCAATCAAGGCATTCGTGGCTAACCGAGTGGGAGATTTTGGTTTGATCATCGCAATTGCCTTGATTTATCTAACTTTTGGCACTGTGGAATATGCAAAAGTTTTCTCAGAAGTTTCTAATCACATTGATGACAAAATATTTTTATTTGGTCACGCTTTTAGCACAATTGACGTGATTTGCATCATGTTGTTTGTTGGCGCCATGGGTAAATCAGCGCAAATTGGTTTGCATGTTTGGCTGGCTGATGCGATGGAAGGGCCAACTCCGGTTTCGGCCTTGATTCACGCGGCAACAATGGTGACTGCTGGGGTGTTTTTGGTTGCGCGCTGTTCGCCAATTTTTGAATTTTCGCCTAATGCTTTGATGTTTGTTACTGTTGTTGGAGCTGTTACAGCTTTGTTTTCTGCGACAATTGCCATCACTCAAAATGACATTAAAAAAATCATTGCTTATTCAACATGTTCGCAGCTTGGTTATATGTTTTTTGCTTGTGGCGTTTCTGCTTATTCAGCGGCAATTTTTCACCTTGCAACTCACGCATTTTTTAAAGCATTGTTATTCCTTGGCGCAGGCAGTGTGATTCATGCAATGCATCATGAACAAGACATTCAAAAAATGGGTGGAATTTATAAAAAAATTCCAATCACTTATGTCATGATGTGGATTGGTTCACTTGCTTTGGCAGGCTTTCCGCCATTTGCTGGTTTTTATTCTAAAGATGTTATTTTAGAAGCGGCTTTCATGTCACACAGCTCGTTTGGAAAATTTGCTTATGTGATGGGAATTAGCGCGGCATTTTTAACCGCATTTTATTCTTGGCGCTTGTTGTTTTTAACTTTCCACGGCAAAACCAGAGCAGATCATCACACTTTTGACCATGCTCATGAATCGCCAGTTTCAATGCTCGTTCCGCTTTTTGTCTTAGCTTTTGGCTCAGTTTTTGCAGGGGTTTTTGGTGCAAAATTTTTCCATATGATTTCTGCTGAAGGGAATTTCTTTGATGGGGCAATTTTTGTTTCTGAATCTCGTATTCACTTGCTTGAAGAGGTTCATCATTCGCCACTTTTGGTTAAAATTTCTCCTTTGATTGTTGGCGTTATAGCAATTTTTATGGCTTATTTTTTATATTTAAAAAGAACTGATTTACCTAAAAAAATTGCAGAACAGTTTAAATTGTTTTACAAAATTTCGCTTAATAAATGGTATTTTGACGAGATTTATCAAGCATTGCTGGTTAATCCAACTAAAAAGTTGGGTGATGTTTTGTGGCGCATTTTTGATGTCAAAATTATTGATGCAGTACCAAATCAAAGCGCAGATTTTTGTAAGGCTATGGCAGGAAAGATCAGTAAAATTCAAAGTGGTTATATTTATAACTATGCTTTATGGATGGTGCTTGGAGTGATTGCTTCGCTGTTGTTCTTAATTTTTTCTTTTAAACAATTAATCTAATTTTGATGGAAGCACATAGAAAGCTGCGCGATTGTTTAGGTTTGTTTGCAACTGGGGTGGTTATTGCTTGTGCGCGCAAGAAAAATTTTTTTGCTGACACATTTTTTGCGGAAAAGTTTTTTGATAAAAAAATTTTTAGTCAAACAATTCTTGCTAATAGTTTTCTTGCCAAAAAATTTAAAAAAATTTTTAGCGAAGAATTTTTTGGAATAACTATAAATTCTTTTGTTTCAATTTCCTTAGATCCACCATTAGTTTCTTTTGCCTTAGATAACAGATCAGCAAATTTAAAATTATTTAAAAAGAATTATTATTTTTCTCTAAACATTCTTTCAGAAGATCAAATTGAGCTTGCAAAGGCCTTTGCCACGCCAAAAAACAGCACGAAATGGGGAGTTGAAACTTATTTTTTCGGTAAAAAAGGTAATCCAATTTTTCATAATTCGCTGGGTTTTCTGGAATGTAAAAAACATCGTATAATTAAAGCTGGAGACCATCACATCATAATTGGTGAAGTTTTAGATTTTGATAAATTAAATCAAAAAAATCCTCTGCTTTATTTTTCTGGAGGCTATAATGTTTTGCATAAAAAATAAAAAAGGTGTCAGACACCTTTTGATATTGATGTCGCTGTTTTTTCTTGCGTCCTGCCATACAACCAAGCATATGTGGCATCCGCATTATGAAGAAGATATTACAAAAGTTGTTTCAAGCAAAGACGGTAAGAATATTGTTTTCATCGGTGAGAAATTTAATTATGTTTTTGAAGATTCAACTAGTGCGATTAGTAAAATGTTAGAGTTAGAAAAAAGAAAAGTGCTTACGATTAATGACATTGAAACTGATTTTGAAGTGGAAAAAGCAACTAACCGTGTGGTTGCTCACATTGAATTTGAAACTGCAGATTTCAGAGTTAAGGAAGAAGACTTTCAACTTCTACAGTCCCTTGGTTTTAAAGATGATGGGGTTAAAAATGCTTTCTTTTATAAAACTATGATTGAGGGATATCGCGTGCAGAAAGATCACGCAATTGCAATGTCTGAAGAATATAATGAAGTTTTGGATGAAGAAAATGTTATTGAAGTTTCTTACAGACCAGATAGTTCTGAAACACTTAAAAACAGTCTTTTAACGCCATTTACTTTGATGATTGATTTGGTTCTTTTTGTTGGCGAAGCAATTTTGATGCCTTTTGCGGATTAATTAATTTGGTTGATTTTGTTAATTTTGAATTGTTTAATTTTAAGGAAAGCTAATGAATTTTAGATATATGAAAAAAATAATTTCACTTTTTTTGGTTTTTGCAATTGCGGCATGTTCTTATAAACCAGTTTTTTCTCCTAATCAAAAATATCGAGCTGTGGGAAAAGAGCAGGCGGATCTTGATGCTAAAGCTTGTTCAAAAGAAGCTGATGAATATTTAAAAGAATATAAAATGCGCCATGCTTTGAAAGAAAGCGGTCGAAAAGCAGTGGTTGGAACATTGGTTGGCGCTGCAACTGGTCTGATTTCTGGTGGAAATTTAAGATCAACTCTTGGTGGTGGATTAATTGGCGCTGGAGTTGGCGCGGTTTATGGTGGTGGCTCGGTTCTTGCTGGTGATAAATTAACCCCTGATCAAGTTAAACAAAGATATGTCACAAATTGTTTAGCTGGAAAAGGTTATGATATAATTGGTTGGGAGTAAGTATGAATAAGAATAAAAAAATTTATTTTGGTTTAGTTTTCATTGTAATCCTTTCGTTTCTGGTCTTTGTTGCAACTCGCCAGAGTAATTTTAAAATAATGAAATTTGTTTATATTCACAGTTTAGCGCCAAATGTTTTTAATCAAATTAATGATTTTAATAATTGGGGATATTGGAATGCTGTTGCAGTGGATAGTTTAAAAAATAAAAGTGAAGTTAGTAAAATCAACAGTGGAGTTGGAGCTGCTTTATCTTGGTTTGGTGATGAGAAGATTGGTGAAGGAAAAATAATGATTGTTGAAACTGTTGCTGCTAGCAGTATTAAAATGAAAGAAATAGTTAAAAAGCCGATGAATTATGAAGTTGATGTGGAAATTAAGATTAGAAAAGATCCTGACTTAACAGCTGTGATGTGGGTGATTAAAGGAAAAAGAAATTTTTTGGATAAATTAAGGAATGTGTTATTTAGTGATGAAAAGAAAATTTCTATGCAGTTGGATGAAGATTTGAAAAATCTTAAAAGGTCTCTTGAAAGTCAGAAATAAACAAAAGGGGCCAGGCTACTTTTAAGCTTAAAAGTAGCCTGGCCCCTTTCTTTAATCATTTTGCTTTGCTCATTTCAATCATCCACAAAGCTTTTTCGTGAACTTTGGTTCTTTGGATAAAAATGTCGGCAGTGCCTTCGTCATTGTTTTTTTGGGCAATTGTGATTCCGTGCTTTAAAAATTTTATTAATTCTTGATGGTCAAGCGCAAGGTCTTGCAACATTTCATTAGCAGATAAATTTTCATTACCTTTTTTGATTTTGCTTAATTTGCCAAAATGCTCGAAACTTGCTTCCACTTTGACGCCGAGGGCTCTGATTCTTTCGGCATATTCGTCGGTGCTTGCGAATAAATCGTTATATTGCACTTCAAACAATTCATGCAAGGGCTTGAAATTTGGGCCGCTGACGTTCCAGTGATAATTTTGAGTTTTAAGCAATAATGTGTAATTAGTTGCTAAAACTTCTTCTAAAACTTTTATAACTTCGTTTTGATTGTTCATAATTACCTCTTCTTGTTGGTTAAAGATAGTATTCTTATATCATGTTATTACATTACTAGCAATTTATTTGTGTGTTTCTAATTAACGATTAATAAATCTATGTCAAAAAACCGCTGTGCTTGGTGCAAAAATAATGAATTGATGATGAAATATCATGATGAAGAATGGGGAGTTCAAGTTCATGATGATAAAATTTTATTTGAGATGTTGATTTTAGAAGGCGCACAGGCAGGTCTTTCGTGGCAGACGGTTTTAAATAAGCGTGAAAATTATCGCAAAGCTTTTGATAATTTTGATGTGATGAAAATTAAAAAATATGGTGAAGAAGATGTGAAGCGCTTGCTTGCTGATGCTGGAATTATTCGCAATCGCTTGAAAATTGCTGCAACAATTAAAAATGCAGAAGCTTTTACTTTGGTGCAAAAAGAATTTGGATCTTTTGATGCTTATATTTGGCGGTTTGTTGGTGGAAAACCTATAGTGAATCAGATAAAAACTTTTAGGGATATTCCAACAAAAACTAAAGAATCTGATGCGATGAGCAAAGATTTATTGAAACGCGGGTTTAAATTTGTCGGATCAACGATTTGCTATGCTTTCATGCAAGCGGTTGGAATGGTTGATGATCATGAAGAAGGGTGTTTTAGGAAATAAAACTCGGTGTCACATCAGACTTGACTATTCATGAAAAATTAAAAATCATATATTTATTAAATTAGGGCATGAACCTATAGGCGGAATTGCAAATTCCGCCTAGCACTAGAGGTTGTCCTCGATGCTGGGCGGGATTTGCAATCCCGCCTTAACCGTTCATGTAATTGGTTAAACTATGGCATGAATTTATGAGCGGAATTATAATTTTCGCCCAGCACCGTGTTAGCTTACCTGTAAAAAAATTCCAACTAAATATTATGACGAAAGCCAACATTTCTAATTCTTCTAACCCTGCTGTTTCTGGATTTAAAATTCTTTTAGCTTATTCAAAATTAATTGCTTCTGATCGTGGATTTAGCAAGGCGCGCGTGTTTTTCTTGCGGTCATTTTTGCATTATGGTTTTACAACAAGATGGATAAAATTTATTGATGCTTTTTATAAAAAATATGGTTTTGAATTTGCGCCGTGGTTTTTGGTTGGCATTGCAAACCGTGCTTATGCAAGCATTGCCTTGAAGGGAAAAAAGAAAGAGGCTTTGTTAAATGGGCATTATCTTTTGATGGAAGAATTTTTTAATCCTGATGTGGTGAAAAAATTTTTGGCGCGTGAGTCAATTAATCTTTCAAGTTTGGTTGCAAAAGATGGGAAAGTTTATGATTTTAAGCTGGGGCTTCTTGAGCGCTATTGGCGCGACGGTGGTTTAACTTTATATATTTCTGATGATGAAAATGTGGTTCTCACCACTTTGAGTTTTAGTTTTGGCAAAGATGAAAATGGTCAAAAATTTATTATGATTGGCGGATTGCAAGGAACACAACTTGGAAAAAGCAAGATTGTTGCAACCACCAGAGCGCTGCGCGGGCTTCGTCGGTCAAGGGTTCGTTGGGCTTTGCAAGGCGCTTGTA
>CAZOKU010000032.1:6655-18263 GCA_964580715.1 uncultured Rhizobium sp.
TCCTAAATATGCGCTGGTCAGTTGCTGTTACAGCCTAGCGAAAGCATTAAAAATAAATTCTATTATTGGTGTTTCTAATCAAAATCATATTTTTGAAAAACATGAAGGAAAAGTTTCGGCGGATTATAATGATTTTTGGGAAGAAATTGGCGGCGTGAAGGGTGTTGCTGGATATGCTCTGAATAATTATAATCTTCCTGAAGTTTTGCCAAAAAGAAAATTGGAAGATGTTATTGCAAAAAAACGCAAAGATTGGTTGGCGCGGCAGGAATATCTTGAGCAGTTGGATAATGAGATTGTTTTGCAGTTAAAGGAAATTAAGGGATAGTTAGGGCATGAAACTAAAAGCGGAATTGCAAATTCCGCCTAGCACCGAGCGGCTGCCTAGCATCGAGTGCCGCCTAGCATCGAGATGCCACTTTTAACAACAGCTGGCGCTGATTTCAAAATAGATTATTTTATTTTCCTTGATGTTAGAGGTGACTAGGTTGGATTTGTTAAGGCCTTGCGAATAAGTTAGTGAGGCGCTTAAAAATCTGCTGTTAAAAATTGTTTTAATTCCAGCGCCAGAAAGTCTGCCATCAGAGCCGTTATATTTGTTTTTTACATAGCCATAGTCGAAAAATGGTTCGAAAGAAATTTTGTTTAAATGATGCAGATTTTTTTGCAGAAAATTTTTTGGGTTTTCAGAACTAGCTTTGGCAAAAGGCGAAATTAAGGATCCTAAATTTACATTCATTTTATTTCTAAAATAATAGCCACTGTCGCCGGTGATGTAGGTTTCGCGAAAGCCGCGGACGGAATAATAGCCACCAACGGCGAATTGTTCAGAACCATAAAGAGTTTGTTTAGCAAATTGGCTGTCCATTTCGCTGATAAAAGTTAGTGGAATGCTGGTTTTTGGCAGAATAAATTTTTTAGAAAAATTGGCGTAAAGTTTAAAAACATCGAATTGCGCTTTGGGGGTGTTGGCGCTTTCATTTGCTTGATCTTTTTTGGCGTTAAGAATTTTTAATCCGCGTGAATAAGAAGGCCTAAAATAGAGGTTGGTGCTGTTGTTTAGATAAGAGGAAAGAGAAAATCCTAAATTTAAAATTGAAAGTTCTCTTTCAGAGTTAATATTTTTTTCACCGTTTAAATAGCTGGCAGACCTTTTGTTTGAAAGTGATATATAGCTTGACAGGCGAAAATTTGTGTTGCTTAAAAAAACGCGATCAAGAGTGATTTTTTGTTGATCAGAAAAGCCGTTTAGTGTGGTTGGGCCGTTTTGTCCAGGGTTTTGTCCTTTAAATTCGCTGTGGGAATAGTCATAAGAAAAACTATTATATTTAAAAGGAATTGAAAGATTCGCAGAAAATGAAGTGCTGTCTTTAATTCGGTTTTTATCGTGAAGATTGGTGGTGTAATTGAGGTTAAGGTTGTCGTTTAGAAATAAAAGATTGTCAAAGCTGGAAGAGAAGCTGGTGCGTTGTGTTCCAGTGAATTGGTTGCCAAGATTGTCTTTTCCGATAGTAAATTTTGCTGGAAATGTTTTGTTGTTGGTGATAAGAATGTTGCTTTTGCCGCTTTCACTTCCCGGTTCCACTTTCATGATTGCAGAATTTGAGCGCAAGCGATTGATTTGATATAGCCCCTGATTGATGTCGTTGATGTTTAGATTTGATTCTTCAAGGTTGCCAAAAGCAGTAAATTTTTGCATTTTGTCGATGAAACGATCTTTTTCAAAGGAAATTTTTTCGATTTTTCCTTCAATGATTTCTAGCTCAAAAATTCCGCTTTGTAAATTTTGTTTGGGAATTTTGATTTGTGTTGTGACATAGCCACTGCGGTGATAATAGTTTTTTACGGTTTTTATGATGTCGCTTAAAACTTCCGCTTCCATACATTTGTTAATAAAACTGGCGGTAAGTTTTTTTTGCTGCGTTTCTGAAAGCAGGTTTGCATTGATTAAATGAATTTCTTTGATAGAAAAGCAAGCTTCTGGATTGCCTTGAAATGTTGGGCTGGAAGGTTTTTCGGATTCTTCTTTTTTCTTGCGCTGATGTTCTTTTTCTATGTTTTCAAATTCACTATTGCGTTTTTTTTCTTCGAGGATGTTTTGTTGATTACGCGTGATCCAATCTTGCTGGTTGATGATATTTTCTTCGAGAGAGGCTGCAATTGTTGCTTTGGTAAAAAACAGTAATGCAAGAAAAAGCGAGACAAGAAAGGCGAATTTGTAGAAAATGGGTTTAGTCATTTTGTGATGTTTTGATAAAAAATTAACCTAGAATCGTTGCCATTGTAGGGGTTTTATTGTTAAAAAACAAGTAAATTTTTAAAAAGGTGAAAAAGTGTCATCCTGAGCTTGTTAAGGTGAAAAGGTGTCAGACACTTTTAAGCAAAAAGGTGTCTGACACCTTTAAAATAACAACTCTTCAAAAATGGTTTTTTTTGCAGAATTTGGGTTTAGGGCGTGTTTAAAGGCTTCTAGGCAGCGGGTTCGGGCCATTTTATGCTCTACTATTGGTTTGACATAGTCTTTGCTTTGGTATTCTGGAACCCATTTTTTGATATAATTGTGTTCTGGGTCAAATTTTTCGGTTTGGCTTTCGGGGTTGAAAATTCTGAAATATGGTGCGGCGTCGCAGCCAGAGCCGCAAACCCATTGCCAGCCGCCGACGTTGCTTGCCAAATCATAATCTAGCAGTTTTTTGGCGAAATATTTTTCGCCGAGTCTCCAGTTAATTAAAAGATGTTTGCATAAAAAACTGGCGGTGATCATGCGCACTCGATTATGCATAAAACCAGTTTGATTAAGCTCGCGCATTCCAGCATCAACGATTGGATAGCCAGTGTTTCCTTCGCACCATTTTTCAAATTCTTTTTGGTTATTGCGCCATTCGATTTTATTATATGCGGGTTTGAAGGCGGAATTTGCGGAATGAGGAAAGTGAAAAATTATCATTTGATAGAAATCGCGCCAAATTAATTCATCAAGCCATTTTTCGCTTAAGGTTGCGGCAATTTTAGCAATGGTTCTGATGCTGACTGTGCCAAAGCGCAGGTGCAGGCTGAGATGAGTTGTGCCTTTGATTGCTGGAAAATCGCGGTTTTTTTCGTAATTTTCGATGATTTTTAAATTAACTTCATGACTTGGAAAATTGCATTTAAAATCTTCAAAACCAAGCTTGGAAAGTTCAGGAAAATCAAAGGGTTTGCAAGGTAAAAAGTTTTTAAAATATTTTTTACAAGGATAATTTTTTAAGTAAAAATCATTGAGCGTGATTTTCCATTTTTTGCTGTAGGGAGTAAAGACAGTGTAAGGCAGGCCGTCACTTTTAACAATTTCATTTTTTTCAAAAATAACCTGATCTTTTGCGGTTTTAAAAGTTATGTTCTGCTTTTTTAAAAAACTAGAAATTTCTTGGTCGCGCTTTTGGGCATAGGGTTCGTAGTCGTGATTGGCAAAAACTGTGTCAATTTGATATTCGTGACATAATTTTTCAAAAGCTTTTTTTGGAGTGTCATAAAAAATTTTTAGCGAAGAACCAAGCGCTTCTAGCTGTTTTTTTATTTTATGTAATTCTTGATGAATAAAAACAACGCGGGCATCTTTTTTTTCTAGCTCATCAAGAATGTTGCGATCAAAAATGAAGATTGGCAAAACTGGAAAGCCAGATTTAAGTGCCATCCATAAAGCTGCATTGTCATCAAGCCTTAAGTCGCGGCGGAACCAAAAAATTGCGATAGAAGATTTTTTATTGTGCATTTTTTAATAACTAATTGCTTTATCTGTCAATTGAATTGCCTCTTTCTGTGGTTAGTTTTTTATAGGTTTCGGGAGAAAAAGTGCTTTTAATCATTTCATCTGAAATTGTTTTAGATGGCAAATTTTCTTTTAGAAATTCTTTTATTTTTGTTTGCAGTTCAGAGATGTTTGTGGTTATTCTGCTTTGATAAGAGAATTCTTCCACAAGGTTGCTGATCAATGATTTGTCAATGTTTTCTTGGATGCAGGAGGTTCTGATTTCGGAAATTTTATTGTCTGAATCAAGTGTAATTTTTTCAAGCAGATCATTCATCAATAAAGCAAAAACAAGGTTTTGATTTTTTTCTAAAACTTTAGAACAGTTAAAAAATAAAATGTGATGGGATTTTTCTTTTTTTGATCCATGAGCAACCGCGCATCTTGCGATGATGTTGTTGTCGTCATCAAATAAACAAGCGGAATATATTTTTTCAGAATCTTCATCGGAAAATGAATTTGCGATTTTAAATTTTGAACCTTCAATTTCAACTGAAGGAAATGATTCGCTTTCTTTGGTTTTTGAAAATTGTTTTGCGAGTCGCGCTTCTGTTTCATGGGCAATTTCCATTCTAAGGCGCAAACGGGATGTGATTAGCTCGGCTCTTTTTTCTTTTTCATTGCTTTTAAGGCTGCCTCCAGTAAGGCGCAATTTTAACATTTGATCAACGTTGATAAGTTTTGTTTTGAAGAATTCTGCTGTGGTTTCTATGGCTTTAGATAAAATTCTTATTGAAGGTCTCATATTTAAGGATATAATTAATGCTCTAGTGCCTGATTATAAAGGATATTTGGGCTTTAAATCAATTGTTTTTATGATTAAAAATAATTATCAAACCTCAATTTTAGGGTTTTTTTGGCAGATTTTAAGGCAACCTACGCGCATCGTCTTTCAACCATTAGAGATATGACGCGAATAATAGTTCTAGATAAAGGAAAAATAATTGAAGATGGCAGTTTTGCGGAATTAATGGTGAAGGAAAATGGTAGGTTTAAAGAGATGTGGAATCATCAGGCTAATGGGATGATTTTGTGAGTTTTTATTAATTAACCAAAAGAATAAATGACAGAAACAACAACGGTAAAAAATATTTCAAGGGTTGAACAACCAAAAGGAAGCACGGAATACGTTGGCAAAGATTATTTTGATGAGCAGCTGGAGAGCATCCGCGATATTAGAAGTTCCGAGCGCAGATTTTATCAAAAAATTACTGATATTTATTCGTATATAACATTGATTTTTTGTTTAGCGTTTGTTTGCAATCATAATGCTTATGCAACCAATTTGCGTGATGCAATTGACAGCGCTGGGGCAAATAATCGTAATATAAAGCTTGAGCAGATTCGTCTTAATTCTGTAAAAACTGAAAAGACTAAAGCAATTGCAGAATTTTTGCCAAGTGTCAGTGCTAATGCAGGATATGGACAAAGAAACAGTCATTATCAGGGGCAAACTTATGATCGTTCAACTAAGCAAAAAACAGAAGAGATAAAGTTAGAACAGCCGATTTTTGATGGTCTTCATTCTGTTTCAAAATATGTGGAAGCTGATTATAAAATTAAATCTGGAAGCTTTCGAACTTCAGATAAAATTCAAGAAGTTTCTTTTATGGCGGTTCAAAGTTATTGTAATCTTTTTCGCTATCAAGAGCTTTTAAAACTTCAGGAAGAAAATAAAAATTTGGGTAAAAAATTTCTGGAATTAGTTGGGCGAAGAAAAGCGGTTAAAATTATTGATAAGGCTGACATTATTAAATTTACTTATGAAGCTTCTGTTGCGCAAGAAAAATATCTTGATGTTTTAAATCGTTTTAACAAAGCAAAATTTGATTACGAAAATGTGGTTGGTGAACTTCATGATAATTTGGTTTTTCCTGAAATTGTTGAGGAAAAATTTAATCAAGAAGGAATTGTTGAAGCTGTGGTTTCTAGCAACCATAACATAAAATCTTATCATTATAATTATCTTGCTTCAAAAGCTGCTCATGATGCAGAAAAGTCAAATTTTTTGCCTAAGGTTTCTTTAACTGCTTCTTCAAGTAAGCAGGATCGAGTTGTTTATTTAAACAATCAAGATTTAAATCAGAAGTCGATTTTTCTTAACGTTTCAGTGCCAATTTTTCAGAAGGGTGTTGAATATGCTAATATTAACAAAGCTCGATATGACCGTGATGCGGCAAAAGAGGAATATGAAATTACAAAAGAAAATGTTATTAAAGAAGTTAATCAAGCTTTAGAAGAATACCGTTTTTTTTCTGAAATGAAAAAAACAAATCAGAAGTTGTTTGAATTGGCTAAAGATCGTGCTGATATTTTTTTTAAAAGATCCAATTTAAAAGTTGAAGATCCAATTGAAGTGATAAGAGCAAAAATTGAAGCCAATGACAGAAAAATAAATTTTATTGAATCGCAAATGGATTGGGTGATTGCTTATTATAAAATTAAATATTTTTTAGGGGAAATTTAATGCTACAAAATCAACCAAAGAACATTATAAAAGATGCTCTGAATTCCTGTAGAAAAGCTTTTTGGTTTTGTTTTTTATTCAGTTTTTTTATTAGCATTTTTACACTTGCTTCGTCAATTTATTCGATGCAAGTTTTGGATCGTGTTCTTGCAAGCAACAGTTTTGAAACTTTGCTTTATTTAACCATCATAGTTTTAACATTTCTGATTTTTCTTGGAATTTTAACTCAAGTTAGATCAATTATATTTTTACATATTTCAAATTGGTTGGATGAAAAACTTTCGCCAGTTCTTTTTAACAGCAGCATTGAGAATTTAGGGTCAAATAAAAATATCAGCAGTCAAAATTTGCGTGATTTACAAACCATCAAAAGTTTTATTTCTGGGCCAAATTTAGCTATTTTGTTTGATGGGCCTTTTGCGGTTGTTTATTTTATAATGATTTTTTTTATTCATTGGATTAATGGTTTAATAACGCTCTGTGGTGGAGTTGTGATGTTGAAGATGGCTTATATTAATGAAAAATCTACTAAAGAGTTAATTGATAAAAATAATCAGTTGCAGTCAGAAGTGATCAGAGATTTTGAAATTATTTCATCAAATTCAGAAGTGATCAATGCAATGGGAATGAAAGGAAATGTTCGCAAACAATGGCAACAGGGCAATGATGAGCTTCGTAAATCTGCAATAGATTTGGCTGTTATTTCTAACCGAATTTCTGCAATTTCTAAAACGTTTAGAATGTCATTGCAGACTATCACCATGGCTTCAAGCGCAATTTTGGTGATGTATAATAAAATGTCTTCTGGGGGGATCATTGCGACATCAATTTTAGCTGGTAAAGCTTTGGCTCCGTTTGATAATGTGATTGGACTTTGGAAGTCTTTAAAAACAGCGAAAGCAGCTTATTATCGTTTAAGTGAAGTGCTAAAAAATTATGTTGCAGATAAAGATAAAATTGAATTACCAGTGCCACAGGGAGAAGTTGTGGTTGATAAGTTGATTTATAAAATTCCTAATTCTGATCGAATTATTCTGAAAGGAATTTCTTTTAAAATAAATTCTGGTGAAACCATTGCAATTGTTGGCCCCAGCGGCAGTGGCAAAACAACTTTGGTGCGTCTTTTAGTGGGTGTTTTAAAACCGAGTTCAGGAATTGTGAGAATTGATGGTGCTAATCTTTTTGATCAAGATTTAGAAAAGTTTGGTAAATATCTTGGTTATTTGCCGCAAGATGTTGAGCTTTTTAAAGGGTTGGTGAAACACAACATTGCGCGAATGAACAAACAAGCTCAAGACGAAGAAATTATTAAAGCGGCAAAATTTTGTGATATTCATGAAATTATTTTATCGCTAATGCAGGGTTATGAAACGCTAATTGAAAAAGATGCGGCAAATATTTCCGCTGGACAAAAACAACGTATCGCATTGGCGCGTGCTTATTTTGGCGAAGTAAAGCTGGTGGTTCTTGATGAGCCAAATTCTAACCTTGATGCTGATGGAGAAAAAGCTTTAAACAACGCTATTCTTCGTGCGAAAGAAAATAAAATTACTACAGTGATTGTAACTCATCGCACTTCAGTGATTTCAATTTGTGATAAAGTGATGGTGATAAAAGATGGTGAAATAAAGGCTTTTGATGACACTAAAAAAGTTTTGGGTCAGAAACCTAGTGCTGAAGCTGGGGGTGGTGTATGATTTTAATTAGAAAGTTTATTAAAAATTTTTTTGCAGTTAAAAATAATGATTCTGAAGTTGCCCAATCAGCAATAAATTTGGGGGTTAAATCTTTAATAATTTTTGCATTAATATTTTTAGTTTGGGCACTGTTTTTGCCAATTAAATCGGCATCAATTGCTGATGGTGTTGTGGTGCTTAATTTTAATCATAAAACAATTCAACACTTAGAAGGTGGAATAATTGATCAGATTTTAGTTCAAGAAGGACAGATCGTTAAAGAAGGTGAAGTGTTGCTTTATCTTCATGACATCAAAGCCAGAGCAGAACAACAAATTTTAAAAGAAAGATTATGGACAATGCAGATGCAAAAAGAAAGGTTGCAAGCTGAGCAAGAAAACAAATCGGAACTTAACTTATTTTCCAATCAACAGTTAGGATTGTTTGGTGATAATGCAGAAGATGAATTAAAAATTAAACAAATTGCGGATAATCAAATGAAGCTTTTTAAAGCTAGAACTGATAAGAGAGCAGGGGAAATAAAAGTTTTAGAAAAAAAACTAAAATCTGCAGAAGCTAGACTAAGAATTTTTCAGAAAGAGTTAAGCTTAATCAAGCCTTTGGTTAAAGAAGAAAATTTACCATTATTGCGAGAATTAGATTTGCAAAAATCAATCGCACAAGTTGAAGAAGAGGCAGAAACTGCAAAGTTGCAAATCGCTAATTATCAAAGCAGTGATTTGTCGGAAACTTTAAAAGAAATAAAAGAAAGTGACATAGAAATTGTTTCTCTTTATAATCAGCTTTCTGCTTCAAGAGATGTTTTAAAAAGATCAGCGATAAAATCGCCAGTTGCAGGAAAAGTGATGAATATCAAATATCACACAATTGGTGCGGTTATTCCTCCAAATGGTGAGGTGATGAAAATTGTTCCACAGCATGAAGAACTGATAATTGAAGCAAAAGTTAAGCCGCAAGACATTGACAATGTTGCAGTTGGCATGAAATCAAAAATTCAGCTTACCGCTTATAAAGGAAAAAAGGTTCCAAAGCTTAACGGTGAAGTGATTAATATTTCGCCAGATATTTTAACTAACGAACAAACTCGAGAATCTTATTTTATAGCTCGAGTTGTGATTAGTAAAAATGATATAGAAAAACTAAAGAGCAAAATCGAACTTTATCCAGGAATGCAAGCACAAGTGTTTATCATAACTGGCTCAAGGTCTTTAGTTTCTTATTTATTTACTCCTATCTCTGATTCCGCCTATCGAGCGTTTAGGGAGGAGTGATTTTTTTAATTTTTAATGAATAAATTATGAAGAGAAATAATGCGATAGTTAAGAGTTCAGTTGCAAGTAGAAGTGGCAGTGCAAGTAGAACAGCAGTTGCTTCGGAGAGCGGAAGCGGAAGTGGAACAGCATCTGCTTCAGAAAGTGCAACGGAAACTTCTTCTGTTTCAGATAGTGTAACAGGAACTATAAGTGCAACTGGAACAGCCACGGCTAAGCCTTCGGAAAGTGCAACGCCTACTCCTCCAGCTTCAAACAGTGCAACAAAAACCACAAGTGCAAGAAGAAGTGCGACTGGAACTTCAACTGTTTCAGAAATTGGAACAAGAACTCCAATAGCAACTCAACCTGCTTCAAATAGTCCAAGTTTTTCTAGCACTTATATTCCGCAATCTCCATATAGTTCTTTATCTCCTTCTACTCCTGCCTTGCCAAGTTCTGGTGGTGTTGGTATTGACACAATAATCGGAAGTGCAATTGGTGGCACGGCGCTTTTGGTTGCTGTTGGAATGCTGTGGTTATATAGGCAAACATTAGGAAGAGCAGTAAAAAAATTACGTGGAGGAAATCATGTGCTTCCTGCGGCTGGAAGTGGTGCAGACTCTGATGGCGCTGTTGTCAATCATGTTGGAACAGTTCCAGAAAGATCATCTCATCGTGCTGTTACCCCTGTTAATAACCAAAAAAATCCTTCAGTTCCAAATGCAGATACACAACCTACGGGAGCTGGAATACTTAAATCTAAGTCAGGGCAAACAATATCAGTAATATAAAATTTATGTTAATAACACCGCCTGAGTAAGTTGAAGAGGAAAAAAAGTTACCTAGAAGGTGTTGTTGCATGGTTTTTTTAGAATATAAAACAGTTGTCTTTTGTGCTGGGCGTAATTTGCAATTCTGCCTTAACTATTCATTAAAAATTTAAAACTGTGTTGCTAATTAAATTATGGTATGAACTTTAAGGGCGGAGTTGCAAACTCCGCCCAGCATCTGGCAATGATGTTAATAAACCTCGTGAATTGTTTAATTTAAGTGAGCTTGGAATAACTGCGATTAATTTGAATAATTTAGTTAATGTTAACAGTGTTGTTGAAAATAATTTAATAATTTCCATTTAGAATAAATTTAAAAAAAATAAATATTTAAGATTTATTAAGTCATTTTTTTGTATAATTAAAAAAATAAATTCAGAGTTTTGATATGAAAAGTTTAGAAGAAAAACAGCTTAAAAAAATAGAAAGGCAAATTTGGTGGATGGAGATTAAGGTTGGTTGGCTGAGGTTTATGATTGGAAAGCCTGAATTCTCACAGTTTAGGTTTGTTTCAATTATGTATTACTTTTTAATATTTATTCCGCTCTATTTTATTTATTTAGTAATAGATGATTTTTACATATTGGAAAAATCATCAAGCATATTTGTGATTATATTATTATTTTTTCTAGCTTGCGTATTAGGAATTATTCTAGATAAGAAAATTTTTAGAAAAATTGAATTCATGGATCAAAGGTTATCTTCTTTTTATAAAAGAAAATTCGACCTAATCGAAATTATTAACAATAAAAAATCTTAAATTTTATGACCACAAATAATAACCAAGCTGTGCAATTAGTTTGCTCAATAAATGCTAATGATGAGGTAATTTTTGGTGGATATAGTTTAATAGACCAAAATGGGAATCAAATTACAAGTAATGACTCATGGCTAGATCAAATTGTTAATAATGATTTGAGTGGAGTTGTTGTTGATATGTTGCAAAAAAGTTTAAATTCAAATGGAATAACATCGTTTGATAGACCGCTAATGTTTATTAATATCGGATTGACTGCGTTACAAAATTTTAAAGAAACAGGAGATACTCGGTATAAAGATGGAATAATTAGCGGTATTGATACTGCAGTTGAACTTGGTATTACTGCCGCTTATGGTATGGTTGGACTTGTAGTTGGTGCTTCTGGTGGTCCAGTAACATCAGTTGCTGGTGCGGTATCATTTTCATATGTTGCTGGTGAATATTACAATAATAACATTGAGCCAGGTTTTATAGCTTTTTTGAAGCAGGGATATGATGAGTTATTTTCTTCAAACAATGAAGAAAAGACTATTGTTTATGATTCAGTAAATTCGATTGTTTATGAAGTTAAGTCGGGTGATACTCTTTTTGATATTGCTAGAAATTTAGGGGTGTCGCAGCAGGATTTGATTGATAGTAATTTGTGGTTGTTGGATAGAATTTCTGGTAATGGGAATTATGTTTTGATAAGACCTGGTGAAACTTTGGATGTTCCGACTAATTCTGCATTTTATGATACTTCTGCGATTAATTCTTTATTTCAATCTTCATTAAATTCCTTACAGGGTGCTGAGTCTCAGGTGCAGGTTCGGAG
>CAZOKU010000033.1:0-18098 GCA_964580715.1 uncultured Rhizobium sp.
TCCATATCGCGTCAGGTTTCTGCTCTTAATACGGTGAATTCCTTCTTAACCAAAGCAATTTCATTCCTGACATCCTTAAATTCACCCTCGCACCAAAATCGTAAATCTTTTATATCTTGTTTAGCCGCTAAGAATTCCCCCTCGCACCAAAATCGCAAATCTTTTATATCTTGCTTGGTTGCTAAAGCATTATCATGAACTTCGGTAACAATCTGCGCCTGAGTTTCCGCCTGCTCTTGAGTGAAGCCAACATTTTTAAGGCGATGGATGATTTCGATTTGTGTAAGAGGAGCTTGGTGGGCCATATGATCTATTGGTATGTACATTGGTGTAATTGGTTATTTTAAATGGTGTTAAAATTTTGCTACCGCAAACTATTTCTGGCAAACTACTTGCTAAAAAATAAAGTTCAATAAATTTTTAAAACGCCGGTTTTCACGCATTTTTCCTAGCAAAAATTTCCCTTTTTATCCCGAATTGGCGTTTTAAATAGCCAATCGGCAATTATCCTTAACAACACTGACCTTGAGAGGCAAGCCTATGTCTGATGCTGGGCGGAATTTGTAATTCCGCCCATAGTTTATGTCATAATTTAACAAAAACTATCTTTTAAGTTTGCATGAACAGTAAGGGCAGAGTTAGAAACTCTGCCCAGCGTCGAGGAGACATCGCAACAGACCATTAATAACATTAATTAGTCCTTTCTCAAATTTTATTTCTTCTCATCTTTTTTCACTTCTTCATATTCAGCATCAACCACTTTTTCTGAAGAGCTGGAAGCATTATCCGAAGTTTCGCTAGCATTAGAAGATGAAGCGTCTCCCGAGCTAGAAGCTGCTCCAGCAGCAGCCTGCCCTGCTTTATAAATCGCTTCGCCAAGCTTCATAGAAGCCTGCATTAAAGCATCAGTTGCAGATTTTAATTCTTCTGCTTTAGTGTCTGGCTTTGCTGCAAGGTCTTTAACTTTTTGCACTTCTGCTTCAATTGCAGATTTAGTTGCAGCATCAACTTTGTCGCCATGTTCTTTTAGCGATTTTTCAGTTTCATAAACTGCAGCATCAGCATGATTTTTTGCTTCAATAAATTCTTTTCGTGCTTTATCAGCTACAGCATTTGCTTCAGCATCTTTCACCATTTTTTGAATTTCTGCTTCAGACAAGCCGCCAGAAGATTGAATTCTGATTTGCTGTTCTTTATTGGTTGCTTTGTCTTTTGCCGAAACTTTAACCACGCCGTTAGCGTCAATGTCGAAAGTCACTTCAATTTGCGGCATGCCGCGAGGCGCTGGGGCAATTCCTTCCAGATTAAATTCTCCGAGCAATTTATTGTGCACCGCAATGTCGCGCTCTCCTTGGAAAACTTTGATTGTAACCGCTGTTTGATTGTCAGAAGCAGTTGAAAACACTTGGCCTTTATTAGTTGGAATTGTGGTATTGCGATCAATCAAACGAGTGAAAACGCCACCTGCAGTTTCAATTCCAAGTGAAAGCGGAGTAACATCCAAAAGCAACACGTCTTTAACATCGCCTTGTAAAACGGCACCTTGAATTGCCGCACCAATTGCCACCACCTCATCTGGGTTAACGCTTTTATTTGGTTCTTTGCCGAAAAGTTTTTTTACAGTTTCAATAACTTTTGGCATACGGCTCATGCCGCCAACCAAAATCACTTCATGAATGTCAGAAGCCTTCAAACCAGCATCTTGCAAAGCATTTTCGCAAGGTTTAATGGTTCTTTGAACTAAATCATCCACCAATTGCTCTAGTTTAGCGCGGCTTAATTTAACATTTAAGTGCTTAGGGCCAGTGGCATCAGCAGTGATGTAAGGCAGATTGATTTCAGTTTCCATCAATGAAGAAAGCTCGATTTTTGCTTTTTCTGAAGCTTCTTTCAAGCGTTGTAAGGCCATTGGATCTTTAGTTAAATCAATGCCCTGCTCTTTTTTAAATTCTGAAGTTAAAAATTCTTGGATTTTCATGTCGAAATCTTCACCACCCAAGAAAGTGTCACCATTAGTTGCTTTAACTTCAAACACGCCATCGCCAATTTCAAGCACTGACACGTCGAAAGTTCCGCCACCCAAATCGTAAACCACGATTGTCTGGCCACCTTTTTTCTCAAAACCATAAGCAAGCGCTGCTGCTGTAGGCTCGTTGATGATACGAAGAACTTCTAGGCCCGCGATTTTTCCCGCATCTTTAGTTGCTTGACGTTGTGAGTCGTTGAAATAAGCGGGAACTGTAATTACGGCCTTTTCAACTTTTTCGCCCAAATAGCTTTCTGCAGTTTCTTTCATTTTCATCAAAGTGAAAGCAGAAATTTGACTTGGTGAATATTTTTCACCTTTAATTTCAACCCAAGCATCGCCATTTGCTGAAGGCACGATTTTGTAAGGCACCAACTCTTTGTCTTTAGTGGTCATTGGATCGTCAAAACGGCGTCCAATTAGACGTTTAATGCCGAAGATAGTGTTTTGTGGATTGGTCACCGCTTGTCTTTTTGCAGGGGCTCCGACGGTTTTTTCACCATTGGCCAAAAAACCGATGATCGAAGGGGTTGTTCTTACGCCTTCTGAATTTTCAATAACTTTAACATTCTTGCCTTCCATGATGGCAACGCAAGAGTTTGTAGTTCCAAGGTCAATTCCGATAACTTTAGACATATAATTTTTTATTAATTTAAAATAAGATAACACCAACTATTTAGGGTTGCTTAAAAAAATTACAAGACCCTAATTTTAAAAAAAATAAAAAGGTGTCAGACACCCTACTCACAACCGTTATCCTTGAGCCTTCGGCTCAAGGATAACGATGTCAGGAGATAGTTACCAAATTTTATGACTCAAAACATCATGAACCCTGATAAACTCAACTTTTTTGGCAATCAAATATTTTGAGACTTCTAAGGTTTTGCCCGCTCTATCGCCATCAATTTTAAGAGAATCCAAAAAACTTTTTTTGGAATGTCCAACATAAAGCGGCAGGCCGAAAACTCTAAACGCATCAATGTTTTTTAAAATTCGAATTGATTGCGCCGCATTTTTCTTAAAACCAATTCCGGGGTCAAAAATTAATTGAGATTTCTTTACTCCTGCCTTACTTAGAGCTATAATTTTTTTATGTCCCCAATTGATTATTTCTTTAATTAAATCAAGATGCGGATTAATCAGCAGCTCAGGATTGGTGTGGATCAAAGCATTATGCATTAAAACAGTGGTAATATTTTTTTCTGCAATAAAACTAACCACTCTTTCATCCGCAAGGCCGCTGATGTCATTGATAATATCAACACCTAATTCATAAGATTTTACAATTGTTTCAAAATGATAAGAATCAATGCTGGTTTGAATGTTTTTCTGATTTTTTTGGTTAAAATCTTTTACTGCAGAAATTATTTTAGGCAGAATTTTTTCTAATCGATTCCATTCGTCATCTGCGCTAATCGCCACCGCACTTGGCCTTGTTGATTCCGCCCCAACATCAAGCACATCAACGCCCTGTTCTAGCATCTGTTTTGCTTGAAACAAGGCTGCTTCTTCAGAATTAAATTTTCCGCCGTCAGAAAAAGAATCTGGAGTGATGTTTAATATTCCAACCAGCCTAGTCATAGTTTTACCAACGTCTTTCAAATTTCTTACGCAAAATTATTGCTGCTAAATTAAACAACACCAAAAAGCCGAGCAAAATTATGATTGCACCAGCAGTTTTTGTTGCAAAGCCTGCTTCTGGCGAGTCAGACCATAAATAAATCTGCACTGGCAGAACAGTTGTCGGATCTGAGAAATTATCTGGTGCATCAGCAATAAAAGCAACCATTCCAATCATAAGCAATGGCGCGGTTTCACCAAGGGCGCGCGAAATTGCAAGAATTGTTCCCGTCATAATTCCTGGAATTGAAAGCGGCAATAAATGATGAAAAGTTACCTGCATTTTGGAAGCGCCCAAAGCAATTGCGGCGTCACGGATGTTACTTGGAATTGAGCGAATGGTGTTTCTGGTTGCAATGATAATCACCGGTAAAACCAGCATGAATAAAGTCATGCCGCCAACCAAGCTGGAAGAGCGCGGCAGATGCATATATTGCAGATAAACCGTCACGCCAAGCAAGCCGTAAATGATTGACGGAATTGCCGCAAGATTGTTGATGCTGATTTCAATAATGTCGGTGATTTTATTTTTTGGTGCAAATTCTTCTAAATAAAAAGCGCACATCACGGCAATTGGAAAAGCAAAAATTAGAAAAATTATCATCGAAAAAAATGATCCAAGCAATCCAGCTCTAACCCCTGCTATTTCGGGCTCTCTGGAATCTGCAAGTTGAAAAAATTTCCAGTTAAAAACGGTTCTAAAAGATTTTTCTTCAACGATTTTATTTAGCCACTCAATTTGCTTGGAATTGAGCGCTGAAGGGTTTTTATGGCGCAAAAATAAATCAGCTTTTGAAGAAGCACTTAAATAAAAAATTTCTTTTTTGCCCAAAAGATTCGGATTTTTTTTGATTTTTTCTTTAAGCTCTAAACCCGCGATTTTGCTGATTATTTGATATAAAGAATTAATTTCTGCGACCTCTTTCGCATCGAAAAATTTTTGTCTTAAAGCATTTTTAACCAACGCGCGATAATTAATTTCAGAATCTTTGCTTTCAGCAGTTAAATCAATTTCTAAAGCAATTTCACTGCGAAAAAAACTGGAATAGCCTTTAAGAAAAATCGTTGAAAATAAAGTGACCAAAAACAACAAGGCAAAACCAATTGAAAGCTTGCAAAACAGCTTAAACATTCGTTCTTTAGCATGGCGCTTTTTTAAATTTAGCTCTCTATCCATATTTCTTTTTGTAATTTTTAATCACCGCCAGTGCAATCACATTGAAAGCAAAAGTTAAAATGAATAAAACCAATGCTAAAGCAAAAGCAGCTAAAGTTTTTGGATTATTAAATTCTTGATCACCCACCAGCAAAGTCACGATTTGCGCGGTTGCGGTCGTAACTGAATTAAGCGGATTGATTGTCATATTTGCAATTAATCCAGCAGCCATGGTGACAATCATGGTTTCACCAACTGCGCGCGAAACCGCAAGGATTATTGCGCCAACAATGCTTGGAGTTGCTGCTGGTAAAATTACTTTTCTTATCATTTCTGACTTGGTGCTTCCCATGGCAAGAGCGCCGTCTTTCAAGGATTGCGGAACTGTAGCAAGAGCATCATCAGTTAATGATAAAACAAAAGGAATTATCATCACCCCCATCACAAAACCAGCAGCCAAAGCACTTTCCGAGGCAATGTTAATTCCAAAATGTAAAAATAAAGATTTAAAAAAAGGTGCAACCGCAGTGACGGCGAAATAGCCATAAACAACAGTTGGAACGCCAGCAAGAATTTCTAAAATTGGCTTTAACAAATCGCGTGTGGTTTTCCTAGCATAAAGGCAAAGATAAACCGCGGCCATTATGCCACAAGGAATTGCCACCATCATTGCCACCACGGTGATTACCAACGTTCCTAAAAAAACTGGAATTGCCCCAAAAGAACTTGAACTAACCGATTGTTCCGTAGTCATTGCCATTTGTGGGTTCCAGCGTGTTCCAAATAAAAACTCAAAAGGATTAACCAGCTCAAAAAATTTGATTGATTCAAATAAAATTGAAATTGTTATAACAATCGTGATCAAAATTCCAATGCCAGCAGTGCTTGAAAGCATAAGCTTGCCAGCTCCTTCGATGTGTTTTTTTGCATTAAAATTTTTTTCATAGAAAATTTTTAGCAAAATAAACAGACCGCTTAGATAAGATGCGATTAAAAAATATTTGATGTTGTTAGAAAAAGAAGAAAACCAAATCATCGCGCCAAAAATCAACGCCCACAGCATGAAACAGTAAGCAAAATGAATGGGCAAAGAGTTAAAACGATTTTTTTTGTCGCTTTGTTGGCGCAAGTTTTTTATATTGCGCTTAAGCAAGAAGGCCAAAGCCAAAGCTAATGTGAAAGAAAAAATTACAAAAAACATTTGATGGTTTTACAAAAAATTTTAGCTTTGCTAAGTTTAGACGCAAACTCTTGATAAGGCAATATTAAACAAATTTATGAAAAAAATCCGACTTTTTATTAGTGAAAATAATTTGCATCAAGGCAAGAATATCAAGCTTACAGGCAATGATTTTGATTATTTAACTAAGGTAATGCGCCAAAAACTTGGCGATCAGATTGCGGTTTTTAACGGTTTTGATGGAGAATTTCTTGCCAAAATTTCTGTTATTGAAAAAAAGTTTTTAACGATAGAAATAATTGAAAAAATCGCTGATCTAAAAAAAGTTCCAAACATAACTTTAGCTTTTGCTTTAATTAAAAATGTTGGAATTGAAATTATCGCAAAAAAAGCTACAGAGCTAGGGGTTTTAGGCTTCCAGCCCATAATCACGCAACATACAATCGCGGATAAAATTAATCTTGAACGTTTCAAGGCCAATGTTAAAGAAGCTTGTGAACAATGTGAGCGCAATGATTTTCCAGAAATAAGGCAATTAAAAAAACTGGATAAATTTTTAACGGAAGAAAATCCGCAAGAAAAAATTCTGATTTTATGTGATGAGTCAGGAAAAGCGGCTAAAGCAAGCGAAATTTTAGCAAAAATCGCCCCAAAAAATAAAGAAATCGTGATTTTAATTGGACCAGAAGGAGGCTTTTCTAAAGAAGAATTTGCAAAAATGCACAGTCTGCCAAACCTTCATTCCATAAGCCTGGGGCCAAGAATTCTCAAGGCAGACACCGCAATGATTTCAGCATTGACATTGGTTCAAGAGTTTATAGGAGATTTTAACTAGGCTTACTAAGGCTTGATATTAAAGGATTAAGTGTTACAATAGCCATTATAATCCTTGTATAAATTAAAACCTCGTTGTAATAATTTCTAAAGTTTAGAATTTTTACTTAAGGCTATGAAAAGATTTTTATTCCTTTTATTAATATTATTTTTTGGGCTCAACCTTACTGCAGAAGCTTCTTTTGCAACTTCTGAGATTGAAGCAACTCCTGCCTTAATTACCAAAACTTTCGATCATAAAATTTTTAATCTAAAACAAAAACGCGGTAAAGTTGTGGTGGTCAATTTTTGGGCCTCTTGGTGCAAGCAATGTCGTGAAGAAATGTTAGTTTTAGACCAGCTTTATCAGAAATATAAAAACTCTGGCCTAGAAGTTATCGGCATCAGCATTGACGAAGGCAAAGAACGCCAAAATGCCAAAATTATTGCTGCTGACCACTCTTATCCAAACTCCTTAATTTCCAGCGCTAAAACCAATGATTTTAACTATCCTGATTCGGTTCCAACCACTTATATAATTGGTCCAAAAGGCAATATTTTCAAAACCATTACGCTAAACTCCGACATAATAGTGGCCGAGCAAGATTTTGAAAAAATTCTTAATCAATTGCTAAAATAATAATTAATTAAGTTTTGTTTATGCCGTGGTTTGGGGTAGTTAATCCAGAAGTTGAGTTAGAGACTTTAACAGCTTGTAGAGAAGAAGGTGTAAAGCAAGAAGGTTCTTTCCAGTTTTTAGTTGCTAACATCCCGCAAAAAATAGACTTTGCAGTGAATGAAGTAGGAATAGTTTTGAAAGGTGATCCAGCACGAGAGGTAGAATGGATAAATAGGCATGGTGATGAAAAACTTAAAGAGGAATGGATCCCTAAACTTTTAGAAGAAATTAAAGCGCAGCGGGCAGAAGATTTCTATTTTGAGGATCTGTTTGGGGTAGAAGAACCTAAAATTCCTAAAGCAATAGCGCGGGTTTGGTATGGAGTTGAGGATATAGAAGCTATTGTGGTAAGCCCATATAATAATGAGAGTCTTACAAAAGCTCAGATTTTTTCTAGAGGAATAGAAGCTATTCTTGAAAAAGAAGTTCCCATGGTATTTTTTGATCGCACGGGATTGCATCTATTCCGCGAGTTGCAACGCCCATCTCCAACCTTAGAAGACCCACACGCAGAAGTTATAGCAGGCGCAGGCTCCAGCCACGCAGCCGCCACCCTTTGATAATAAACCCAACTGGCCTGCCAGACGAAGCTCTTAAAGAGCGAATGCTGGCGGAAGAGAAGGGATTACTCGCCAAAGGCGAGTTGCAATTTTCAAGATTTTTCTAAGCTCATAAATTCGCTAAGAAAAATTACTAAAATTGTCGAACCCGATCAATGTTTCGATGCTATCCCTTCTCTTCCACCATAAAAAAAGGCTCCCTGTTATGGGAGCCCTTTTTTATGGCGGAAGAGAAGGGATTCGAACCCTTGATAAAGCTTTTGACCCTATACACACTTTCCAGGCGTGCGCCTTCGACCACTCGGCCACTCTTCCAAAATTTTTTAGGATTATATTTTTAGAATATATAATTGTCTATTAGATAAAGGGGCCAGGCTACTTTTAAAAACGCCAATTCGGGATAAAAATGCGTCAAAACCAAGTATTGCAAAGAGATAGCTTAGATTTTTTTATTTAAAAAACTTAAGCTTATGCAAATAAGGGAGTTTTTTAAATAAAAAAATCTAAGCTATATCGAAGCAAGACGCAGGTTTTCACGCATTTTGCTTAAGCAAAAATTTTTCTTTTTATCCCGAATTGGCGTTTAAAAGGTAAGTTTATTGAAAAATATCAACATAGCGGCGATATATGAAAGAACGTCCATATTTTTGATTTTCACTCTTTTGCTCAAGAATTTCTAATTTAACCATGCGGTTTATAACCTTTTGTGCACCAGCTCGGGTGTATCCTGTTAAGTTCTGAATTGTCTCAATCTTAACAATCGGACTTCTAAATAATTGCGGTAAAATTTTTAGCGCACTTGCTGATTCAACTTTTCCTAAAGCATGAATTTTTTTCATATCTTCTTCACGTAATTCAGTAATTTTTTTCACTGTAATTATTGCTTCTTTGGCAATTTCACAAACCCCATCAAGAAAGAATTCCAGCCATTTTTCTGGATCATTATTGTGATAAGAGTTTAATTTTTCATAATATAATTTTCGATATTTATAAAAAAAAGAAGACAGAAATAAAATTGGTTTTTCCAAAAGTTTTTCTTGCCACAGAAATAATGTAATTAACATTCTTCCAGTTCTGCCATTGCCATCAAGAAATGGGTGGATAGTTTCAAATTGGGCATGAATTAGACCAGCTTTTATGATGGGTAACACTTTATCATTACTATGAAAAAAGTTTTCCAAATCTCCCATGCTTCTGTTGATTTCATGGGCTGGTGGGGGAACAAAAGCCGCATTTTGAGGGGAAGTTCCACCAATCCAATTTTGTGAGCTGCGGAAGTTCCCTGGATCAGCAAAATGAGTTTTTCTTGCTCCATCCATTAATTTTTCATGAATTTCTTTAATCACTCTGATGCTCAAAGGAAAATCTTTTAATCTTTCCAAACCATAGTTTAAGGCGCTGATATAATGGATAATATCGTCAACGTCGGCTGGTATGTGTTCAGAGGTTTTTGATTCTGCTTCAATAGCGTCGATCATTGTCGCCATTGTGCCTTCAATTTGGCTTGATGAAGCAGCATCTTTTCTGATATACATGTAAATAAAAAAATCAACATCAGGTAAAAGCTGTGTTATTCCATCTAGTTTTCCGATTAAATGAGTGGCTTCAGTAGCTTTGTTGATGATGGAATCTGAAAAAGTTAGATTTTTAGGAGGAAACTTTTCTGGTATAAAGGCTTTATATTTTCCAAGTTGTAATTGTAAATTTCCTAAAATTATTGACATAATTAAACAATAGTTAAGTTTGTGTAATTCGTTTACATCTAAGCTCAAATGTAAACGATTTTGATAAAAACGTTTACATTATCAGTCAAATGTAAACGATTTCACTAAAATCGTTTACATCTAAACATAAATGTCAACGATTTAATCAAAAAAATCAGGCAATCATCGCTATATTTTATTAAAAAATGATATTGACTATCATTTTCGTTTTTGTATATTTTATGAAAATTATTATCAAATATGCAAATTACAACTTACAAAACTTCGCACATAATTTCTTTTGTTTCTGCTTTCGCAGTGCACGTAGCAACTGCTTTGTGGATGATGATGCCGACAAATCCTTTGGTGATTAATCAGCAGGCTATTCAAATTAGTTTTGTTGCGCCGAATGCTTCGGAAAAAAAGGTTGAAAATAATTCTCACAAAAAAATTGTGATGAATCTTGATGAAAAAAATGCTTTGAGGCAGCAAAAAAATCAAAAAGAAGAATTAAAAAATGATGCGAAAAATTTAGCGCAAGGAAAACAAACTTCTGGACGCGTTGATCCTAACGCAACTGCCACAAAAGCTGCAGAAAGTGATCCGATTTTTAACGCTGCTTATTTAAACAACCCTGCCCCAACTTATCCGTCTGACGCAAGACGCAAAGGCATTCAAGGCAAGGTTTTGGTAAAAGTTGCAGTTAAAACGGATGGAACTGCAGAAGCAGTTGAAATTTCTCGCTCTAGTGGCAATGGCAGTTTGGATGAAGCTGCTGTTGACGCTGTGAGGCAGTGGCGCTTTATTCCAGCTCGTCGCGGCAACAGCGTGGTGCAAGCTAATGTGATTGTGCCAGTTGAATTTAAAATAATTTAGTTATGAATCTTGGACATGTTTTTGCTCAGGGCAATCCAGTTTTAATTGCAGTGTTTATTCTGCTTATTGCGATGTCTTTTGCTAGTTGGTATGTGATTTTTTGGAAAGGATTGCTGCTAAAAAATGAATATAATTTTTATCGCAATTTTAAAAATGATTATTTGCAATTTAAGGATTGGCCAAGTCGCGTTGATTTTAAAGGCGCGGGTGGCTTGACGGCTGAGCTTTTAGAGGAAGTAAAAAAGTTGGAAAAAATTTTGCCAAATTATGATCACGAGGCAAAAAAGGAAATTCTTACGATGCACTTGTTGCAAAAGCTCGATGAAATTCGCCTGCATCTTGATCGTGGATTAACAATTCTGGCTTCAGTTGGCAGTGCGGCGCCTTTTATTGGGCTGTTTGGTACGGTTTGGGGAATTTATAATGCGCTGACAAGCATTGCAGCAGAAGGAAATGCTGGTTTAAGTGTGGTTGCAGGGCCAATGGGCGAGGCTTTGGTTGCAACGGCAATTGGCTTGTTTGCAGCAATTCCAGCAATTTTATCTTATAATAGTTTTGTCAGATTTAATCGTCTTTTGGTGCAGAATCTGCGCCATGTGGCGGAACAGATGACGGTTTATTTGTCTAATAAAAAATAGCAACCGATGCAAGGATTCGATCGCGAAGATTTACAAGCTCCACTTGCAGAAATTAACATGACGCCGCTGGTTGACGTGATGTTAGTTTTGCTGGTGATTTTTTTGGTTACGGCGCCGATGCTTAATTCTGCGATAAAGTTGAATTTGCCAAGTGAATCTGCGGCGCAAATCACTGAGCAAAAGGCTTTGGCGATTTCGGTGGATAGTCGTGGTAATTATTTTTTTAATGATCAGGAGCTTTCTTTGTCTGAGCTGGAAAAGCAACTGGCACAAGCGGCAAAAGATAATCCCAAGCAACAAATTCACATTCGCGCGGATGTTAATGTGGGTTATGGAAAAGTGAGTCAAGTGCTTGCGGCCGCACAGCGTCTGGGTTTGTCAAACATAGGCTTTGTCACAGAGCCGAAATAATTATTAATTTCATGTCTTTAAATCTTAAACTTAAAACCAACAATTTTTCACGATTTTTTACCACCACAATTCTTGGCGCAGCGCTTGCACCACTCGGTGCCAAGGCAAAGGAAGAAATCACACAATTACCAACAGTAAGTGTTATCGAAAGCAATTCTAACGAAAAATATAATTCAACCGAATCGTCTTATTACAAGCTCAGTGGCCCTTTATTAAACCGCCCGCAAACCGTGACCACTGTGACGCGTCAAGTTATGGATGACCAAGGCGTGACCACGATGAAAGACGCTTTACGCAATGCTCCAGGTGTTTCTATTGCCGCTGGAGAGGCTGGAAATCAAGGGGATAATTTAACCATCCGCGGTTTTTCTGCACGAAATGACTTTTTTATTGACGGAATGCGTGATTTTGGCAGTTATTATCGTGATCCGTTCAACCTAGAAAGCATTGAAGTGGTGCAGGGCCCGTCATCAATTTTATTTGGCCGTGGTTCAACTGGTGGCGTGATTGAGCAAAACACTAAACAGGCTTTTTTAGGATCAGAACAAAAAGGCAGCGTGATGCTTGGAACCAATGCCACAAAGCGTGCAACTGCTGATGTTAACAGCAAAATTTCAGGGCTTAACGGCGCGGCTTTTCGTTTAAATGCGATGGTTAATGACAATAAAGTGGCAAATCGTGATTATGCGGAATATAGCCGCTATGGCTTTGCGCCCAATCTTTCTTTTGGCCTTGGAACTGATACTAGATTAAATTTAAGCTATTTTCATCAAAGTGAAAATGACATTCCAGACTATGGTGTGCCTTGGCTTCGTGGCAAACCAGCTAATGTCAATCGCAGCAATTTTTATGGTTTCAAAAGTGATGATTATCTAAAAGCCAAAGCTGACGTTGTTTCCGCAAAGTTTGAGCATGATTTAGATGAAAATTCAACCTTTCGCAATCAGATTCGCCATGCTAGATATGAGCGTCAATTTCAAATTACCGAGCCGCAAGTTAATGGCATTATTCCTTACACAGCACCGCTTGACTCGCTTTCCGTAACCAGAAATATGATTGCAGGAAATTCGGTGGAAACTTATTTCGGAGATCAGGCGGATATAACCACCAAATTTGCTACAGCAGGAATTGATCACAAAATGATTGTTGGCGCTGCAATTGAAAGCGAATCTTCAACACCAACGCGCTATACCTACAGTGGCGTGGCTTCAAGTGGTTTAGTTGAACCAAATGTTGATGCTGGTTTTAATCCAACATCAGTTGCAATCAGATCTTCAACTAGAGGAAAAATCAACACCATTTCAGCTTATGCAATGGACACTATCAAATTCAATCATCAGTGGGAAATGTTAGTTGGCGCTCGATTTGATCGCTTAAAATCAACTTTTTCACAAAATGTTCCAACCATTGCTGGTGCTTCGCGTACGGATAATTTGGTGAGTCACAATGTGGGCTTGGTTTATAAGCCACTTGCAAATGGCAGTGTTTACATTAATCACGGCACCTCTTTTAATCCTACTACAGAAAATTTCACTTTCACCACCACAGGAAGCGGCGCGATAGCCAATAATCTTGCTCCAGAAAAAAACACGATTTACGAGCTTGGAACTAAGTGGGAATTGCTGAAAAAACGTCTTTCTACAGCTTTTGCGATATTTCGCTCGGACAAAGAAAATGCTCGTGAAACCAGTGCTACAACTTCTTTTGTAACTTTATCAGGAAGCCAAAGAGTTTATGGTTTTCAAGCGCAAATTAGTGGTAATATAACAGATAATTGGAAAATTATTGCGGGCTACACTTACATGGATGGCCGAGTTGTAAAAGCTGCAGTAAATCCAGCGCAATTGCATCGCAGCCTACAAAATGTGCCAGAGCATAGCTTCAACATTTTTACCACTTACAAACTGCCGTCGTATTTAGAAATTGGCGGTGGTGCAAATTTTGTTGGCGAACGTGCAGCATCCAGCACCGCAGTTGACCCCAACACTGGAGCAGTTAGAACCGTTCCAAGTTATTTAACTTTTAATGCTATGGCAAAATATCCGCTGAATAAGAGGATTGAAATGCAGTTAAACATCAATAACATTTTCAACAGTTTATATTATGACCAAATCCATCCAAGCCATGTGGTTCCTAGTGAAGGAAGGGTTATTTTATTAAGCGCCAATATTAAATTTTAATATGCTATTACAAATTCCGGATGTTTTAACCAAAGAGCAAGTAAAAGAATTTTGTGAAGTTTTAAAAAAAGCCAATTGGGTTGATGGCAAAACCACCGCTGGATATCAGGCGGCGCAAGTTAAAAATAATAAACAAGTTTTACAAAACACTGCGGAAGCCCGCGAATTGGGCGAAAAAATTTTAATTGCCTTGGATAAAAATCCGCTTTTTATGTCGGCAGCCTTGCCGTTGAAGGTTTTTCCGCCAATGTTTAACAGCTATAGCAAAGGCGAAGAATTTGGCGCACATATTGACGGCGCAATTCGCCAAGTTCCAGGGATGCCACATCGTGTGCGCACTGATCTTTCTGCCACATTATTTCTTACGGATCCTACAGATTATGAAGGCGGAGAGCTGGTGATAGAAGATGTTTATGGAACGCATAAAGTTAAACTTCCTGCTGGCCATGTTATTTTATATCCAGCCAGCAGTTTGCATTATGTCAAGCCAGTTACTAAAGGCACTCGAATTGCTTCATTTTTTTGGATTCAAAGCATGGTGCGCGACGATTCTGCCCGCACGATGTTGTTTGATTTAGATAATTCAATCAGAACCATAGCCCGCGACATGCCAGGCCATGAAGTGGCTGTGCATTTAACAGGAATCTATCACAATTTATTACGTCGCTGGGCAGAGACTTAGGATGAGTTTATATTAATAAAAAATAACCTTGTTGCAGGAATTGGTCTCCTGACCCATTCCTCACGTTCATGCCAAATCAACCCATCTTGAGAGATCTCTAAAACTTCTTACAAAAAGATAATTTTATACTAATCCAAGCATAATTATGAAAAAAATCTTAAAAAAACTTCACCTCTATATTGCATTAATTTTCTTCCTTCCCTTGATTTTACAAGGCCTAACTGGCGCAATTTTAATTTTCCACGAAGAATTAGAAAATTTTAAATCAACTAAAGCATCTCAAAAACCCGCAGAACAACCGCATGAAATCGCAAAAATTATTACAGCTGCACAAAAATTTGCACCACAAGAACTTACGCCAAGCTTTATCAAATTTGAAGCAAACGGCCTTGACAAAGTGCGTTTTGACAAAAATTTTGAAGTTGTGATAAATCCAGAAACCCTTGAGATTATTGAACAGCGAAACCCAGAAACAGGATTTTTTTATATAGTTAAAAAACTTCACACCAACTTATTAATCAAAGCGCCATGGAGCCGCAATATCATTGGCATTTTTGGCATCGCTCTTTTATTTCTAACTATCAGCGGAATTATTTTATGGTGGCCAAAAAATTTAGAAAAATTTCGCAATTCAATTCATTTCAAATTTTCTGATATTGGTTACAGATTCCACAAAACCATGCATAAAGCCATCGGTTTCTGGTTTTTTATCACACTTACAGTAATAAGCATCTCTGGCATTTATTTATCATTTAAATCACCCCTGCGAATCAAAACTTCCGAAATCTCAAAAGAATTTTTAACAATTGATGAAGCAGAAATTATAGCAAAAAATTCACTTGCACGTGATGCCAAGCTGCTTTCAATAGCATTTCCAACTAAACCACAACAACCTTATCGTTTTAATTTTGCATCAGCAGATGCAAAAGCGACCTCTCCTATTATTTCAGTTTTCATTGATCCTCACACCGCAAAAATCATCGAAATCCGCAACTTAAACCATCAATCACTCTTAGACCAAATTCTAGCCTGGCAAGCCCCAATCCACACTGGCAAAGCATTTGGAACATTCTGGAGAATTCTCTTATTCCTAAGCGCCTTCACCCCAATCATTTTTTCTATCACTGGCATTGTGATGTGGCGTATGAAAAAAATTAAGAAAGCGTAATTATTTCTTAACCACAGCAACAGATTTCTTGCCAATAAACCATTGTTGCAAAATTGAAAGCAGGTTGCTCCAAGTCCAGTAAATAACCAATCCCGCTGGGAAGGCGGCTAAAACAAAGGTTAAAACATAAGGCATCCATTTTAAAATTTTTGCTTGTGTTGGATCAGAAGAAGCGGGGCTTAATTTCTGTTGAATGATCATAGTTGCACCCATCAAAATTGGCCAAATGCCGATGGTGAAAGTGCTGCTAACTTCGAAAGGCAATAAGCCAAATAAATTAAAAATTGAAGTTGGATCTGGTGCCGACAAATCATGAATCCAGCCATAAAACGAGGCATGGCGCATGTCGAGCGTCACATAAATCACTTTATATAAAGAAAAGAAAATCGGAATTTGAATCAAGATTGGCAAGCATCCAGAAGCTGGATTAATTTTTTCTTTTTTATAAAATTCCATAATTTCGCGATTCATCGCGATTTTATCATCTTTAAATCTTGCCCTAATCGCATCAATTTTTGGCTGCAACAATTTTATTTTTGCAATTGCCGCGTAAGATTTATTAGCCATTGGAAACAACACCAGCTTGATTAAAACCGTCATTGCTAAAATTGCTAAACCAAAATTCCCCAGCAATTTGTTTAAATAAGCAACAATAAAATAAAATGGTTTAGTTAAAAAATAAAACCATCCAAAATCAACC
This sequence comes from uncultured Rhizobium sp., assembly GCA_964580715.1. Taxonomy (GTDB): domain Bacteria; phylum Pseudomonadota; class Alphaproteobacteria; order Rickettsiales; family UBA1997; genus UBA2645. The sequence continues at coordinate 16,393 of CAZOKU010000033.1, forward strand.
GCGCGATCAAAAAGTTTGATATTATATTCTTTTGCATAAGCGTCTAAAAGCTGAACCTTCTTGGCCCCGGCGAAAAGTTGATGTTGAAATTTTAAATTTTCTTTTGGTGCAATTTTAAATTCTTGTCCAACAAATTCTGAGTCAAAAAAGTTGTTTTTATTGCTAAAATCATAAGAAAATTTGGTGTCATGTTTTAAATTTTGATCTGGAATGATCGAGCTCAACCAATATTTATCAGTGATTCCCAGCCATCCGCCTTCATCAGCCAAAAATTCTTTCTTTTTTTCTTCGCTTAATTTTTTATAAGTAATTTCTTGTAAAACCCCATTAGCCACGCCAATTGTGCCTTCGTGAAGAATGTAAACTGGTTTTTGCACACCATTTAAAACACGGTTAATTCTGCCATAATTAGCCACGGAAATTTCTTTGTAAGAATTATTTTTGACTTCTTGTGCGATGTTAAACATATAGTTTTCATCAACAGTTACATGAATCAAAAACTCAACTCCCAAGCGATTTTTCCATGATAAAGTGACAGGATGATTTGGGCTAAGCGTTTTGCTGTTGCTTTGCCAGATTGTATCTGGGTTTGGCAGTTCCAAAGCGCTATCTGAGCTGGTCCAGCCAAAATCAGCAAAATATCTTTCTTTACTTTCAGCTGGCGCAAAAAGCGTTACCACTTCTTTTTTTTCAGCAGTGTTGTAATATTGTAGCAATTGCAAATCGTCAAAACGCGCGCCTTTCAAGGAAATTGAGCCCTTCACATTTTCATTTGCAATTTCAACTCTTTGGTTTTTAGTTTTTTCTAAAATTTCATCACGATTTTTTAAAACCACAACTGATTCTAATTTTTGCTCTTGTAAAACTGTTTTAGTTTTTGCAGCAGCAGTTTTGTCAGTTGCTACAGCAGTATTGGTTTTAGAAGCTTCTCGTCCTATTACCTGCCCTGCCAAAGCTTTTTTTTGTGCCTCTTCGCGCTCCATCCTTGGCTTTTCATAAAACCAAGTCCAGCTTAATAAAATTACTGCGGAAAGAATTGTCGCAATTAAAATATTTTTTTGATCTTGCATGAATTAAAAAATGTAATTTTTTTGAATTTGATTCTGTTGCGGGACAGGTTCTCCTGACCCCATCCCATCGTTCATATCCTAATAATTAAAGGGTCTGAAAATAAAAAGAGTCCGTATATTACGCACAGCGCCCTAATCTGTCCACAAAAATTATTTTTTCGAACGATTTTTAGAAGTTTTTTCAAACCCCACCAAACATTCTTTCAAAGCCTCGCTAACATGAGAAATTGGCTTAATTTTTATATTATCCAAAATCTCTTTCGGCATTTCTTCCAAATCTTTTTGATTATCTTGAGGAATTAAAACAGTTTTGATTTCGCCGCGCAATGCTGCTAAAAGCTTCTCTTTCAATCCGCCAATTTCAAGCACTTTGCCAGTAAGCGTGATTTCTCCTGTCATGGCAATGTCTTTTTTAATTGGCAAACCAGTTAACGCAGAAACCAGCGAAACACAAATTGCCACACCAGCAGAAGGCCCGTCTTTCGGCGTTGCACCTTCTGGAACATGAATGTGAAAATCATATTTATTGAAAGTTTTTGCATCAATTTTATGGCTCTTGGCAATAGATCTAGCATAGCTCAAAGCTGCTTGTGCAGATTCTTTCATCACATCACCTAATTGTCCCGTGGTTTGAAT
>CAZOKU010000034.1:0-17855 GCA_964580715.1 uncultured Rhizobium sp.
TATGACTCAAAAAAATGTTACTGCTGCTTTTGTGATGATTGGAGACGAAATTTTGTCTGGTCGAACAGAAGATAAAAACTTAAATTTTTTAGCAAAAAATTTAGTTGAAATTGGAATAAGTCTTCGTGAAGTTCGCGTGGTTCCTGACATTGAGGAAGAAATTATTAAAGCAGTTAATGAAATGAGAAAAAAATTTGATTATGTCTTCACTAGTGGTGGAATTGGGCCAACTCATGATGACATAACTTCACTTTCAATTGCTAAGGCTTTTGGCAAAAAGTTGATCAAAAATGATGAAGCTGAAGAAATTTTAATTCAATATTACGGCAAAGAAAACGTCAATGAAGCGCGTTTAAAAATGGCTTTTGTTCCTGAAAGCGCAAAGTTGCTAGATAATCCAGTTTCTTCTGCTCCAGGTTTTAGAATTGAAAATGTTTTTGTGATGGCTGGTGTGCCAAAAATTTTGCAAGCGATGTTTGTTGCGGCAAAAAAAGAATTAATTGGTGGTGTAAAAGTTAAATCAAGAGAAATTAAAATTTCTTTAACTGAAAGCATAATTGCTAAAGATTTTGAAAATTTGCAAAAAAAGTTCCCTCAAATCACGATGGGAAGCTATCCCGCAGATTTTGGAACTTCTCTAGTTTTTCGCGGTACGGATTATGAAGCGCTTGAAACTTCAGTTTCTGAAATGATTAAATTACTTGAAAGAATAAAAACTGGATCAATAATCAGCCATTAATCTCGTAAATTAAATTCTTTCCAAAAAATCTCTAATGGAACAAAAACTTGAAGAACTCAAGAAAATAGACGATAGCCAAGCCAAAGAATATTTTGAATTTATCAAATCTTCAGTTGAAGATAAAACTTATTTTAAAGATGCTTTGGATTGGTATTTGTTTCGCTATGTTGCGCCAATATGCGATCGTACGTTGTTAACATTTGGTGCAATTCTTTCAATCGTTGTAATGTTTTTCCTTTACAGCATGATTGAATCAGCATTTCCGCTTGTTGAAAAAAAACCGATTTTCATCGCCTCTTCTGACCAATCACTATATTTTCCAAGTTTAATTCCATTAAAGGTAAAAAAAGGCGAGCTTGGCTATGATCCAGATATTGTCACAATTGACGAGGCTTTGATTAAATATTTAATTTCAACTTACGTAAAAAAACGTGAGGAATATGACTATAGCAAAGCAGAAGTTGATGTGGTAAATCGACAATTTAATTATGTCAGAAATAATTCTACTGCTGATGAATATAGAAATTTTCAGATGATGATGAGTCGTGATAATCCTGAAAGCCCACTGCTTAATTTTGGGGTTAATGTTTCTAAAACTGTAAAAATTGATTCGGTAAAATTGAGCAAAGATAAACCAGATGATTTAATGGAAAAAACTCGTTCTTTTTTTGCTGCTTCAATTCCATCTAGCGCAGAAATCAGATTTACTACAACCTTAAAAACTGTTGATGATTCAGGAGAGTCAAAAGAAAACAGGCAGTCTTATGTTGTGCAAATTAATTTTAATTTTTCTGGCGTAAAGAAAAATAGTCGCAATAATGATTTAAACTTTATTGTTAACGGATATAAACTTTTCAAGGTAAAATGAAAAAAAATTTCTTTTATTTTTTTGCAGTTTTTTTATTTTTTGTTTCAAGTGCTAGTGCTTCACAAATGCCGCGCTATCTTGGAAGTGAAAAAAAATTTAGAAGCTATTTATACAATCCAAATGACGTTTATCGTTATGTCGGACATTACACCTATCAAGGTTTTATAGAATTTGATGATGATGAAACCGTCAACACCATCTCAATGGGAAACCCTTCTTTGTGGCTGTTTGAACATCTTGGAAATCGTTTGTTTCTAAAGCCAGTTGGTGAAGATCATTCTGAAACTAACATGACAGTTATCACCAATAAAAAAGTTTATCATTTCGAATTATTCGCTAAAGAAGCTAGGGGAATTAACGATAAAGACCTTATTTTTGTAGTTAAATTTGTTTACCCTGATGAAAAAGACAAAAACATCGTTGAACTCACTAAAACTCCGCTTTCAGACGAGCCCGACATGCATGATTTGTCAATTTATAACTTTAATTATCAATATACTGGTGAACCTTCAATTGCGCCGATTAAAGTGTTTGATAATGGTGAATTTACCTACTTCCAATTTTCTAAGAAAAATGCTGAAGTTCCAGCAATCTTCACTGTTGATAGCCAAGGCTTTGAATCGCTTGTCAACTTTAGATCAGCGGGAAGCTATATCATCGTAGAACGTGTATCGCCACAGTTTACCCTTAGAAATGGCAATGAAATTGTTTGTGTTTACAACACAAGCCTTTATATTAACGCTGGTGCAGACAGCTTGAAAAGTAAAAACAAGAAAGCTCCTAAGCTAAATAGTTTTGCCAGTCCAACTGCTGCGATGCCTCAGGTTCCTAACATTGCAAGTCCGAGTGTTCCTCAAATTCCAGCTCAAGCTCCAACCTTACCAATTCAAGAGTTTGATCCGAATTTGATGTCACCAAGCATGTCAAAAGTGCCAGGCCAGTATTAAGAAGTTTTTTATATAAATGAAGGTCGAAACATCTAACTATAACCACAATTTTGTCGAAAAAAAATGGCAAAAAAAATGGGAAGAAAAGCAAGTTTTTAAATTTGACGAAAATTCTTCTAAAGAGAAATATTACGTCCTTGAAATGTTTCCTTATCCATCAGGAAAAATTCACATGGGACATTTGCGCAACTATGCAATTGGCGATGCGATAGCCCGTTATAAAAAACAAAAAGGCTTTAACGTTTTGCATCCGATGGGCTTTGATGCCTTTGGTTTACCAGCTGAAAACGCTGCTTTGGAACATAAAATTCACCCACAAAATTGGACATTATCCAACATCAAACAAATGCGTGAAGAGCTAAAATCAATTGGTCTTTCAATTGATTGGAATCGCGAGGTTATCACCTGTTTGCCTGATTATTACAAGCATGAGCAAAAAATCTTTACGGATTTTTTAAAAGCTGGTTTGGCTTATCAAAAAGAATCTTTTGTTAATTGGGATCCGATTGATCAAACAGTTTTAGCCAATGAACAAGTGATTGACGGGCGCGGCTGGAGAAGTGGTGCTTTGGTTGAAAAGAAAAAATTAAAACAATGGTTTTTAAAAGTTTCTGATTTTTCTGAGGAATTGCTTGCAGAATTAAAAAACTTAACTGGTTGGGATGAGCGTGTTTTAAGCATGCAGGAAAATTGGATTGGCAAAAGTGAAGGGGCTTTGGTTAATTTTAAAATTGATCAAAAAAATTCTGTTTTTTCTAGCAAAGAAATTGATCATATTCAAATTTACACAACTCGTCCAGACACCTTATTTGGTGCATCTTTCATCGCAATTTCTGCTCATCATCCTTTGGCAATAGAACTTGCAAAAAACAACCAAGAAATTGCGAATTTTATTGATGAATGCAATAAAAACGCGGTTAATGAACAATCAATTGAAACACAAGAAAAGAAGGGCGTTAAAACTTCAATTAAAGTAAATCATCCATTTGATGAAAATTGGAAATTGGATGTTTATATCGCAAATTTTGTTTTGATGGAATATGGCACTGGTGCGGTTTTTGCTTGCCCAGCGCATGATGAAAGAGATTTTGAATTTGCTAAAAAATATAATTTACCAATCAAACAAGTTGTTGAACAAGAAGAAAATTTTTTGAAAGAAACTGATTTGATCGATTTTTCTAACCGAGAAATTCAGGATTTAATTAAAAATTTAAAAACTAAAGTTTCTTCAAATGATGAAGTGGCTCTAGCAAAAGCTGCTTTTGAATTTGTTCGTGATGAAATTTCTCACGCGATGGATGAACAAAAGTTTTTAAATGAAAAACCTTATTTAAAAGCTAGTGAAGTTTTAAAATCTCGCGTTGGATTTTGCTTTGGAAAAGCGGCTTTGCTTGCGGCCTTACTTCGGGGAATGAACATTCCTGCTGGTTTTTCTGATCAACTTTTAATGTTTGATGAAGAAATTTCTGATCGCAAAATTATTCATACGGTTAATGCGGTTTATTTAAAATCTGTGAAAAAATGGATTAGGCTTGATGCCAGAGGAAACAAACCAGTTGATGTTAATGCAGAATTTAGTTTAGATCAAGAAAAGTTGGCTTATGAAGCAAGGGCGGAATTTTCTGAAATTAATAATCTTGGCATTTATTCTGATGTTTCTATTGACGCGATAAATTTATATCAAAAAAGCAAAACTAATGCTGAAATTATTGATAATTTGTTTGCGAGTATCAACCAATTAGATCAGCCTTATTTAGAAGATGGAATTATCATCAATTCAAAATTTTTAGACGGATTAAGCACTGCTGATGCAAAATCAAGCGTTATTGATTTGCTTGAAAAAAATAATTTAGGCAAAAGAAAAGTTAATTTCCGTTTGCGTGATTGGGGGGTTTCGCGCCAACGCTATTGGGGTTGTCCGATTCCAATTTTATATTTAGAAGATGGATCAGTGGTTGCTGTTCCTGAGGAAGAGCTTCCTGTTGAGCTGCCGAAAGACGTTGAATTTACTGGTTCTGGCAATCCGCTTGCGAATCACAAAACTTGGAAATATACCACCTATAAAGGTCAGAAGGCTGTTCGTGAAACTGACACTTTTGACACTTTCTTTGAAAGTTCTTGGTATTTCTTGCGCTATATTTCTCAACCTGAAAACAAAGCTTTTGAAAAAGAACTCGCAAATAAATTTATGCCAGTTGATCAATATATTGGTGGCGTTGAACATGCGGTGTTGCACTTGCTTTATGCAAGATTTTTTACTAAAGCACTAAAAAAATGTAGTTATTTGGATATTTCTGAACCATTTAAAAACCTTCTAACGCAAGGCATGGTTTGCCACAACACTTTCAAAGACAAAGAAGGAAAGTGGGTTCATACTGATGATGCAATTAAGCAAGAAAATGGTAAATTTATTCATGCAAAAACCAAAGAAGAGCTGGTGGTTGGAAGAAGCGAAAAAATGAGTAAATCGAAAAAAAACGTGGTTGAACCAGCAAATATTGTTGCAGGCTATGGTGCTGATGTGGCGCGGCTTTTCATGCTTTCAGACACTCCAGCATCACGCGATTTAGATTGGTCGGAATCTGGAATTGACGGGGCTTGGCGCTATGTTAATCGCTTGTTTAGATTGGTTGCAAATGCACCAAAAACTGCTGAAATTAAAGTTAAAACTGTCAGTGAAATTGTTAAATTAACTCACAAAACCATTGCTGCTGCAGGTGAGGAATATAATAAACTATCTTTCAATCGTGCGATTGCCAAAATTCGTGAATTTTCTAATGAGTTAGAAAAATTCAGTCCAAAAACTGAAGATGAAAAAGTGGAAATGAATTTTGCCTTAAGAAATTTAGTGATTTTATTTTCTCCAATCATGCCGCACTTGGCTGAAGAATGCTGGGAAATGTTAGGAAACCAAAATTTAGTTGCAGAAGCTGAATTTCCAGAATTTGATCCGAGTTTAATTGTTGATGATAGTTCTAAAATTGCGGTTCAGGTTTTAGGAAAACTGCGCGCGGTGATTGAGGTTCCGAAAGGAATATCTAAGGCGGATTTAGAAAAAGCTGCTTTTGAAAATGAGAATGTTAAAAAATTTATTGAGGGTAAAGAGATTAAAAAAATTATTATTGTGCCAGATAAGTTGGTGAATATTGTGGTTTAGACTTTGGTTGTGGCATGAACAATAAGGGCGGAATTGAAAATTCCGCCCAGCCCGCGTTATTTATAAGGTGGGAAGTCTAGGCCTTTGGGGGATTTGGTGAAGATTTCGAAGCCGTCACGAGTGACCCCGACAGTGTGTTCAAATTGAGCGGAGAGTGATTTGTCGCGGGTGGTTACTGTCCAGCCGTCATGTTTGCTTAGTATTGTTTCGTAATTTCCAGCGTTAATCATAGGCTCGATGGTGAAGAACATTCCTTCTTGCAGCTCAATTCCTGTGCCTTTTTTGCCGTAATGTACAACATTTGGATCAGTGTGAAAAACTCTGCCAATGCCGTGTCCGCAATAATCCCTAACCACAGAGAAATTTTGTTTTTCTACATAAGTTTGAATAGCCTCGCCAATGTCGCCTAAAAAAGCGCCTGGTTTAACTTGCTCAATGCCCAGCATTAAAGCTTCATAAGTGACTTGAACTAGTCTTTTTGCTTTGGTTGAAACGTTTCCAAGATAAAACATACGGCTAGAATCGCCATACCAACCGTCTAAAATCACCGTGACATCGATGTTTAAAATATCGCCATCTTTAAGGGGTTTGTCGTTTGGAATTCCATGGCAAACCACGTGATTTATTGAAGTGCAAATTGATTTTGGAAAGCCTTTATAGTTAAGCGGGGCAGGGATTGCGCCACTTGCGATTATTTTATCATGACAAAGTTTGTTTAATTCTTCAGTGGTAGTGCCAATTTGCACAAAATCAGTGATGAAATCTAAAACTTCAGCGGCCAAACGCCCAGCTTCTCGCATTTTTTTAAAATCTTCTTCCTTGTGAATTGTAATTTTCATATGTTTTTTATTGATTTATGCGAATTAACTGCCTAAGATGGGCCTTCTATCAAGTTTTTCAAATATTAATTATTTAATTAACAATGGCAAGAATTACCGTTGAAGATTGTGTTACAGTTGTTACTAACCGTTTCGAGCTTTGCTTAGTTGCAAGCAATCGCGCAAAAAGCATTTTGTCTGGTGCTGCGACAACTCTTGATCGCAAAGAAAAACCCGCAGTTATCTCTTTACGTGAGATTGCCAGCGGTTTGGTTGATGTTGTAAACATTAAACAAAACATTGTTAATGCTATTAAAAATCGTGGCGCTGTTGAAGCTTCACAAGCTAATGTAAAAGTTGAAGAATCTATTCAAGAAGAAATTCAATCTCACTCAATGAATTTGAAAGACGACACTTTCGTTGAAGAGAATATGAATATAGACGATTAAAAAATAATCGGTGTCATGCTTAGACAAACTCTGACATGACACCAAACGATGTCTGTTTTTGTTTTAAACAAATCTCTTTTTCATGGAATCAGCTCAAGAGTTAATCAAAAAAATACGCTCTTATCAGCCTGATTTTAACGAGAATTTAGTGCAAAAAGCCTTTATTTTTGCCAAAACTGCCCATGGCAACCAAAAACGCCATTCGGGCGATCCTTATTTTTCTCATCCTTTAGCTGTTGCAGAAATCATTACTAATCTCAAGCTTGATCAAGATTCAATCATTGCCGCTTTGCTTCATGATGTCGTTGAAGACACTGACATAACCTTAGAAGAAATTGAAAAGGAATTTGGAGAAGATGTTGCAAAAATTGTTGATGGCGTGACTAAACTAGGGAAAATTGAGTCAATTCCTGCCAATCAAGCAGTTGCAGAAAATTTTCGTAAACTTGCAATTGCAATGTCAGATGATATTAGAGTTTTGTTGGTGAAACTCGCTGACCGCATGCATAATATGCGTACTTTGCATTATGTTCCTTCACGAGAAAAAAGAATAAAAAAAGCGCGTGAAAGTTTAGAAATATACGCGCCATTAGCTGGAAGAATGGGCTTAAACATGGTTAAAGATGAGTTGCAAGAGCTTGCTTTTGAAATCATCGAACCAGAAGCAAGAAAGCAAATTGTTGATGGATTGAATGATCTGCGTGAAAAAAGAAGAGATTTAATTGACAAAATTCTTGAGGATTTAAATTTTCTTTTAAAAGAGGAAAAGATTAAGTTTGAAATCAGTGGTCGCGAAAAAAAGCCATATTCGATATGGGAAAAAATGAAATCTTACAACAGTGGGTTTCACAATCTTCACGACATCATGGCATTTAGAATCATCACGGAAGATATTTCGGAATGCTATCGGGTGCTTGGAATCATCAATTCCACTTATAACATGATTCCGCAAACTTTTAAGGATTATATCAGCACGCCGAAGGAAAATGGTTATCAATCGCTGCACTTGGCGATTTTAGGGCCATTTAACAAAAAAATTGAGATTCAAATTCGTGATAAAAAAATGCATGAAATTGCTGAGCTGGGGGTTGCGGCGCATTGGCGTTATAAAGAAAAATTTCAGGGAAATAAAGATAAAGAAACAGAACAATATCGCTGGATTCGGGAGCTGGTGTCGCTATTTGAAAATTCTGAAAAACCGACTGATGTTTTAAAACATCATAAATTTCAAGTTTATCAAGATGAGGTTTTTTGTTTTACGCCAAATGGTGACATATTCAATCTAGTTGCTGGATCAACTGTGGTTGATTTTGCTTATGCGGTTCACTCGCAAGTGGGAAATAATTGTGTTTCAGCAAAAGTTAACGGCATAATTTGTCCTCTGCGCCAGAAGCTTGAAAATGGCGATCAGGTTGAAATTATTACTTCAAAAAATGCTAAACCGTCACCAAATTGGTTGCAATTTGTGGTTAGTGCTAAGGCCAGATCAGCAATTAAAGCTTTTATTAGAAATGAAAAATTTAGCGAATATCAAAATTTAGGTCGGGCAATTTTAAATAAGTTTTTTATTTCTAAAGATTTAGAATTAAGTGATAAATTGGTTGAAAAAATATTGCCAAATTTTCATCAAAAAAGCGTTGCTAACCTATATGTTAAGGTTGCTGAAGGCATTTTTTCAAGGCAAGAAATTTTAAAAGCAGTTTATCCAGAATATAAAGAAGAAGCAAAGCCGCTAAAAACATCGGTAAAAAATCAAGAAAAAAAGAGAAAAAACAATTATTCATTGCCAATTGAAGGCTTGGTTAACGGCATGGCGCTTCATTATGCTGGATGTTGCAATCCAATTCCTGGAGACCCAATCGCAGGCGTAATTAACACAGGAAGTGGGGTTACAATTCATAATCAAAATTGCCGTAATTTAAAGAATCTTGCTTTAGTTCCACAAAGAATTCTGGATGTTTGCTGGAAAGAAAATGATGAGTTTGAAAATGAAGAGGTTTATATTAGCAAAATTCGCCTTCTAGTTGAAAATAAAAGTGGTTTAGCTGATATAACCAACATTATTGCTAAAAAGAAGGTTAATATTGCAAATTTAAAGATAATTGGACGCTCATCTGACTATTTTGATCTGATAATTGATATTGAAGTTAAAAATCTCGAGCATTTAGAGGAAATTATTTCAGCACTTAGAATTTCGAAGAAAGTTGCAGAGGTTGAACGGATTGCTGGATAAAGGCTTTTTAAAACTTTTGGTTTTAAGCGAGCTATTTTTTGTCTGATGCAGAATTTGGTTTTTTATTTTTTGTGATGTGTTCCTTAAGCTTCTGGGTGACGCGGTCTAGGTCTTTTAGCAGTTGTTTATAGACTGATTCGGTTTTTTCGTTGCTCATAAAAGATCTTGAAGTTTTTTTACTGCTAAAAAAGCAGAATTTATTTTATTTTCAACAGATTTAACTTCCAAAATAAATAAAACTCTTTGGCCTTGGTGAATTTTTATTTTGTTTTTGCTGGAAAAAATCATTTCTAGAAGCTTGTCTGGTTTTTTAAATTGGTTGTTTGTAAAACTAATTAAAATTCCTTCATGATTTGCTTCAAGCCTTTCTATGTCTAGTTTTTGGCAGATTGCTTTGAGAGTTGCGATTTCCATTAAATTTAGAATTTCTTGTGGAATTTTTCCGAAGCGATCATTTAGTTCTAGTTTAAGATTATTTTGTTCATCGATGTCTTTGACATTGGCGATTCTTTTGTAAAAATTCATTCTTAAAGAAAGGTCTGGCATGTAATCTTCTGGAATTAACAAGGAAATTCCTAGTTTAATTGTGCAAGAAAATTCGCTTTCTTTGATTGTGTCGTTTTGAATGTTAAGGTCGGAGGTGTGTTTTAGTTTTTCGATTGTGTCCACCAACATTTGTTGATAAAGCTCAACGCCAGTTTCTCTGATGTGCCCTGATTGTTCATCGCCAAGCAAATCGCCGCTGCCTCTGATGTCCATGTCGTGGGATGCGATGGTGAATCCAACGCCAAGTGAATCAAGGTTTTGCATCACTTCCAGCTTTTTTTGTGAATCGGTGGAAAGTTTTCTGCCGCGATCAAGCATGAAATAAGAATAGGCGCGAACTTTGCTGCGACCAACACGACCACGCAATTGATAAAGTTGCGCTAAACCAAACATTTCGGCTTTGTAAATTATTATTGTGTTAGCTTCAGCAATATCGATTCCTGACTCGATGATTGTGGTTGAAAGAAGCAGGTCGATTTTTCCGTCAACAAAATCATTCATTATTTTGTCAAGCTCACTTGGAGTCATTCTTCCATGGGCATGGGTGATTTTTATTTCTGGTAAAAGATTTTTTAATTTTGGTTCAATTTCTTCAATGTCACGGATTCTTGGCACTACAAAAAACACGCGACCACTGCGGTTATATTCTCGCATCACCGCTTCGCGCACAATCACTGAATCATAAGGCATCACAAAATTTCTTACTGCAATGCGATCAATTGGGGCGCTTGCAATCAAGCTTAAATCTTTAACTCCGGTAAGCGACATTTGCAAAGTGCGCGGAATTGGCGTTGCAGAAAGGGTTAACACGTGAACTTCATTGCGCAATTCTTTCAGGCGCTCTTTTTGTGCCACGCCGAAGTGCTGTTCTTCGTCAATAATCACTAAACCGAGATTTTTAAATTTGATGTTTTTATGAAGCAAAGCGTGGGTTCCAATAACAATGTCAACTTCGCCAAGTTCTAATTTTTCTTTGGTTAGTTTAGATTCAGAAGCAGAAACCAAACGCGACAATTGCGCAACTTTAATTCCACTTCCTTCAAATCTTTTGCTAAAGTTTTTGTAATGTTGGCGGCAGAGCAGGGTGGTTGGTGTGATCACCGCAATTTGCATTTTTTGGTTTGAATCATTAGAAGCCACAACAGCAGCAGCACGAAGCGCAACTTCAGTTTTGCCAAAACCGACATCGCCGCAAATCAAGCGATCCATTGGGCTGCCTTTTTGTAAATCACTTTCAACTTCTTCAATCGCTTTTGCTTGATCGTCAGTTTCAACAAAACCAAAACGCGCTTTAAATTCATCGTAAAAATGTTGGTTTGGAATCAACACTGGCGCTTTTTTCAAATGTCTTGCTGCAGCAATTTTTAATAATTCTTCTGCTGCAACTTTAATTCTTTTTTTAACTTTTTCTTTGCGATTTTTCCACGATGCGGCACCCAAACGATCAAGCTGTACCAGAGGATTATCCGCACCATAACGCGTGATTAAATTAATGTCATCAACTGGCACAAATAAAACATCGCCGCCACCATATAAAATTTTGATCATGTCGGTTTTAACAACTGATGCTTCAGAATTTGATGATGAGGTGCGAGATGAAATGGTGTGAATGCCGTCAAATTTGCCAATTCCATGATCGCGATGCACCACCAGCTCGCCTAGATTAATCGAAAGTCCTTCTTCAAGAATCCTTTGTGAGGCGCTTTTGTTGCTGTTTTTTTTGCGTATTATTTTTTCACCAAGCAGATCTTGTTCAGCAACAAAAACCAAATCAGAGGTTGTAAAACCGTGCTTCAATGGCAAATTAATAAGCCCAACAAAATTCTTGGGCAAATTATCAATTTTTGCAAAACTGTCAATTTGAATGCTGTTGATTTGATGGTCGTGTAAGATACGATTGATCTGGCTTCGCGACACATCAGAAAGACAAGAAATTAGAATTTTATATTCATTTTTAAAAGGAAAAAATTCTTTAAAAAGCTCAAAAGGATTTTGTTGATTGGTTTTGCTTGCTAAAGCAAAATCAGGAATTGGTTTTATTTCTAAATCAAAAATTCTTTGGTTTAAATTGGCAGTTTCAAAATTGTTAAAAATAATTTTAACATTTTGGTTGATTTTTTCTTCCAGTTCTAAGTCGCTTAAATAAAGGTTTTCCGGCTTTATTGCGTGATAATTATTAGATTTGTTAATTTTAGCATCAGCAACTCTTGCTTGATAATATTCTTCAATTAATTCAGCGCGTTTTTTTGCTAAAGCAGATATTTTTTGGTTTAACAAAATTGTCGGGTTAGAAAAATAATCAAAAAAACTGACTAAATTTTCTTCATAAAAAAGCGGCAGCCAATGCTCCATTCCTGGATAAGAGCGCTTTTCAGAAATTGATGAATAAAATTGATCATCAAGTGATGCGCCAAAAAGTTGGCGATATTTTTGACGAAAACTTGCCACAGTTTGGTCATTTAAAACCACTTCACTTGCAGGCAAAATCGCCACTTCCTTTACAACATCTTGAGTTATTTGAGTTAGAGGATCAAAAGATTTTATGCTTTCAATTTCTTCGCCAAAAAAATCAATGCGATAGCCAATTAAATCCGCTGCTTTTTCACAAACAAAATCAACAATTCCGCCTCTAATTGCAAATTCACCAGCGGCATTTGCTGAAGCTGATCGAACGTAAGAGCTGGTAATTAAAAAATCAGTTAATTGTTTGATTGAAATTTTTGATTTTGCTTGAATTTTTAAACCATAATTTCTGAGATTTTGTGGCAAAACCAATTTTTGCAAAACCGCATTCACAGTGGTAAAAACCAAAAGTTTCTTAGTTTGATTGCGATTTATTATTTGATAAAGCGCTTTGATTCGCGAATTTGCAATGAAGGCTTTAGGCGAGGCGCGATCATAGGGAAGGCAATCCCATGCAGGGAAATTTATTATTTCAAAATTTTCTAAAATGTCAGGCGCAAAAAACTGCACTTGCACCATTAAATTTTCAAGCTGCACATCATTTTCTGCAACCATCACCACATCTGATTGCTTAAAATTATCCAAAATTTGAGACAACACAAAGCCTTGCGCATCATCAGGAAGACGAGTCACTTCTGCAGTGTTGGTGATGTTTTTTAATTTTAGTTTATAGTCCAATTTTTTAAATTTTTTCTACAGTAAAATATGCATCGCTGGCGTTGATATCCGGTGGCAAAACTGGAATATCGTGGCTTTTTGCAACTTGTAAAAATATATTAATTTTATCAGTATTATCAATCTCTAAATTGATTGATGCAGTTAAAAATTCTGGCAGAAAATGTGCTTTTAAAAACGCCGTTTGATAAGAAATTAACGCGTAAGCTGCCGCGTGTGATTTGTTGAAACCATAGCCAGCAAATTTATCAACCAAGTCAAAAATTTCTCCCGCTTGTTTGCGATCAACACCGTTTTTTACAGCGCCTTCAACAAAAATTTCGCGTTGTTGATCCATTTCTTCTTTAATTTTTTTACCCATAGCGCGACGCAGCAAATCTGCGCCTCCAAGGCTGTATCCTGCAAGAACTCTGGCAATTTCCATCACTTGCTCTTGATAAACAATCACGCCATAAGTTTCTTTTAAAGTTCCTTCTAGCAATGGATGTGGATAGACAATTTTTTCTTCACCATGTTTGCGCTTAATGTAAGTTGGAATGTTGTCCATCGGGCCTGGGCGATAAAGAGAAATCAAAGCGATGATATCTTCAATTTTGTCAGATTTCATCTGACGAAGCACCGAGCGCATTCCCGAAGACTCAATTTGGAAAACACCAATTGAATCACCAGTTGCAAGCATTTTGAAGGTTTCTTGGTCGCTCAAACTGATATTTGCAATGTCAATTTTAATGCCACGATTTTTTTCAACTAATTTTACTGTTTCAGAAATTGTGGTTAGTGTTTTTAAGCCCAAAAAGTCAAATTTCACTAATCCAGCAGCTTCAGCATATTTCATAGAATAGCCAACTGCGGGCATTTCAGAGCCTTCATCATTATAAAGCGCACAAATTTCATGAAGCGGTTTATCACCAATCACCACACCAGCAGCATGCGTTGAAGCGTGACGATTTAAGCCCTCAAGCTTTAATGCAATATCAACTAATTTTGTAATTTGCGGATCTTCTCTAATTGCTTGCTGTAAATCTTTATCCATTTCAATGGCTTTTTCTAAAGTCACAGCTTCCACAGCATTAAACGGAATCAGTTTACAAATGCGATCCACTTGATTATAAGGCATTTGCAACACGCGGCCCACGTCTTTTAAAACTGCGCGCGCTTGCAATTTTCCAAAAGTTATAATTTGCGCCACATATTCTCTGCCATATTTTTTCTGCACATAATCAATCACTTCATCGCGTCGCGCCTGACAAAAATCTACGTCAAAATCTGGCATCGAAACCCGTTCTGGGTTTAAAAATCTTTCAAAAAGCAAACCAAATCGAATTGGATCAAGATCAGTGATTTGTAAAGACCATGCCACAATCGAACCAGCACCAGAGCCTCTTCCCGGACCAACTGGAATGTCATTAATTTTTGCCCATTTAATGAAGTCGGATACAATTAAAAAATATCCCGAAAAATTCATTTTAATAATTATCGAAAGCTCATAATCAAGGCGTGCGAAATATTCTTCATTGATTTTTTTTCTTTGCTCTTCAGAAGAAATTCCTTCATTTTCAAATTTACGTTCTAATCTTGCTTTTAAACCTTCTAAAGCTTGCTTTTTAAGCTCATCTGCTTCGCTAAAATTTTCTTCCATGCTAAAGCGGGGAAGGGTGGGACCGCGCTCAAAGGCCATCACATGGCATTTTTTGGCAATGTTTACAGTGTTTTCTAAAGCTTCAGGAATATCAGAAAACAGCTCTTCCATGGCTTCCTGAGTTTTGAAATATTGCTCTTCCGAAAGTTTTTTGCGATCTGGTTCAAGAAAAAATCTGCCTTCACCAACGCAAGTTAAAATATCTTGCGCTTCATGCATGTCTTTGGTTAAAAAATAAACATCATTAGTTGCAACCAGCGGAATTTTATGTTTTAGCGCTAAATCAATAAATTTATCTTCAAGATCAACCTCTTCTTTTGTGCCTTGGCGAGTGATTTCCATGTAAAAATTATCAGGAAAAATTTTTAAAAATTCTTCCAAATAATTGTTTAACTTTTTTTCTTGATTTTCTAACAAAAACTTTCCAACAAATCCTTCAACGCCGCCTGAAAGGGCGATTAGTCCAGCTGAATTTTGCTTCAACATTTCAAAATCAACATAAGGTGAAATTCCATTATTTCTGTTTAAGAAAGATTGGCTCACCATATACATCAAATTTTTATATCCATCAAGATCGCGCGCAATCAAAGGAAGCTTCACTAGCGATTTTTCTATATCTAAATTAGAAAGATTTTTTTGGTTTTCATCAAAAAATCTCACCAACATTTCACAGCCTAAAATTGGCTGAATTCCTGATTTTTTGCAAGTTGAAGAAAATTCAAGTGCGGCAAAAAGATTGTAACAATCAGAAATTCCAACGGCTGGCATTTTGAAAGCCTTAGCCTGATCAACAATTTCATAAATTGTGATGGCACCTTTGCAAAGTGAATAAGTTGTGTGATTTCGTAAAGCTATATACATTTATGTAACCTCAACATCAATTATGCCAGAAATGCCTTTCAGCCTTGAAACATCAAACTCATCAAGTTGATAATTTTTGTCTAATTCAATTTTTGAAACTTTGCCATCAATTGCAATCACCAAAAAAACTTTAGTATTTTTTTCAGAACCAATAACAGCAAGGCGTTGTGACAAAAATGATTTAACTGCAAAAACTGCATCACGATTTTTTATCATGATTTCAACTTTTGCTAAAGATTTTTTTTGCGGCACAATATTTTCTGGTGCAATTTTAACCGCTTGCGCGGGCTTTCTTTCGTCGCTTCTATCATTATTTTTGCGCTCAAAATTGCGATTGCGCATAGCCTGTTTTTTGATATCTTCAAAATCTTTTTCTTGTTCTTTAGTGGTTTTTAAAAAATCATCGAGTTTTTTAACTTCGCGAATTAAAATTCGACTGCCCCCTTCATCTCTGCGAATTAAACACTCTAGCGCAATCACGCTGCCGTCAGCCAAAATGTCACGTGCTGCTGTGATTAATGCTTCATCAAAAATCATCGCTTCAAAAATTCCAAAAGGATCAGAAATTGTCATGTAAGCAAAACGTCCTTTAGCGCTTGATCTGTGCTTGCTTGCTGCAACAACTCCGGCCATTTTTACCAAACTGTTATCCTCAAGTTCGTCACGTTCTAACTTATCAGAAAAAATAACTCCGCGTTTTCTTAAACCAGACAAATGATCATCCAAAGGGTGTTCGTTTAAAAAAAATCCAAAAGCTTCAAACTCTTTTTGTAAGCGTTCAATTTTATTCCAATTTTCTAGTTTTTTTAATTCCGGTTTAACATTTAATTCTGGCATTCCTCCAAATAAATTCATCTGATTTGAGGTGGCTTCTTCTTTTTTTTCAGCAGCATAAGAAGAAAGAATGTCGAAGGATTCAGCAATTTGTCTGCGATTTTTATTTATTTTATCAAATGCACCAGCTTTTGCCAAAGCTTCGATTGATTTTTTGTTAATTGAGCGCGGATCAAGTCTTGAAGCATAATCGTAAATATCTTTAAAATCGCCATTTTCTCTACGCTCTTTTGCCGCAACTTCCATCATGCCAAAACCCACAGCTTTAATTGCGCCAAGACCAAATCTAATTGCAAATTTTCCTTCTTTTTTTTCTGACATCATACAATAAAAAACAACACCAACAATCCAAGCACGATTCGATAAATTCCAAATGAAACAAAATTATGTTTGCTGATAAAAGCAACGAACCACTTTATCACTAAAATTGCCGAAAGAAAAGCTGAAATTAATCCAACAAAAATAATTTCAATATTAGAAAAAGTTAATTCAGCAGAATTTTTATATAAATCAAAAAGACTTGCAGCAGCAATGGTTGGAATTGCTAAAAAGAAAGAAAATTCTGTGGCGGTTTTGCGATTTAAACCAAGCAACAATCCACCAATTATTGTGGATCCAGCCCTAGAAACACCAGGGATCATGGCGATTACTTGAAATAAACCAATTAAAAAAGCGGTGAGGGCAGGGATGTTTTCAATTTCTAAGGCTTTTGTTGAGGGTGGTGTTTTTTTATGATCAATTATAATCATCAAAATTCCGCCAATAATTAAGGCAAGGGCGATTGTTAAGTTAGAAAAGAAATGTGTTTTGATATAATTGTGGAATAATCCACCAATTAGAGCTGCAGGTAAAAATGCTAGAGCGATATTTAAAATCAGTTTCTGTTGTTTTTTAGATTTAATTTCAAAAATAATTTTAAAAATTTTTTCTCGATAAATAAATAAGATTGCAAAAATTGCGCCGAGCTGAATTACGATTTCAAATAAATTATTTTTAACAGAATTAAAATCGATTAGATAAGATGAAAGCAACAAATGTGCAGTTGAAGAGACTGGAAGAAATTCAGTTAGCCCTTCGATAATTCCAAGAAAGATTGCTTTGAGAAATTCCATTGACTTCAAATGTGGTACCTCCGATCCGAATCGAACGGACACGCCCGCGATGGGCAATAGATTTTGAGTCTATCGCGTCTACCAGTTCCGCCACAGAGGCACAATTTTTTAAAAAGAAAATTTGAAGAACAGAACTTTAACTAAGAATATTTTTTTTACCAGTTAAAAATTTTTATTTTTTTTATTTCTGAGCTTATCGAAGGATGATTCAGGTTTCGGAGTTTTATCATCATCCTTCGACAAGCTCAGGATGACTTCGAAACACCTGAATGAGAAAAATAAAAAACTTCCAAAAAAAATGGCCAAGAAAACTTAGAACCTATAAAAAATCTCTAAAAAATTATAGCTCTAAGAATTTCTTGACCAATCCCAAAAGAAAAAATCTAAAAAGTAAAATTTGGGGCTTACAACTATATAAGCCTAAAGGCTAAATGTCAAATAATTAGTATAATAGGACTTTATGGGGTAAAAAATTACTAGCGTCGGTCTGTGGTCTTCTGATTTGGCATGAACG
>CAZOKU010000035.1:0-17017 GCA_964580715.1 uncultured Rhizobium sp.
ACCAGGTTGTGGTGGTTCTGTTTCTAGATCAGCTGGAACTTATGCCCAACTAGTTGGAAAAGATGGTGGTTATGCCCTAATTAAAATGCAATCTGGAGAAATCAGATTGTTTTTACTAGAATGCATGGCAACTATTGGATCAGTTTCAAATTTGGACAATAAAAATATTTCTATCGGTAAAGCTGGTAGATCAAGATGGCTTGGCATCCGCCCTACGGTGCGTGGTGTTGCCATGAACCCTGTTGATCACCCACATGGTGGTGGTGAAGGTAAAACTTCTGGTGGCAGACACCCAGTTTCTCCAACTGGCAAATCTGCTAAAGGCAAGATTACTCGCAACAGAAAAAAACCTTCTAACCGCTTCATTGTGAAGTCAAGAAGGGCTAAATAATTGATTTAAAAATAAGATTGAAAAAAATATGCCAAGATCAAGTTGGAAAGTACCATTTGTAGATGGATATCTAATTAAAAAAGCAAGTGATTATCTTGCATCTTCTAAAAAACAGGTTATCAAAACCTGGTCTAGAAGATCAACTATTCTACCACAATTTGTTGGTATCAACTTTGCCGTTCATAATGGTAAAAAATTCGTATCAGTTTCCGTTACGGAAGGAATGGTGGGACATAAATTCGGTGAATTTGCCCCGACCAGAACTTTCTATGGTCACTCTGCCGATAAAAAAGTTACAAAAGCATAATATATGACTGAAAAATTAGCTGTAGCATCTTTAACTTCTGTAAAATCAAGCCCCTTAAAGGTTATGAGAATAACCAAAAACATAACTGGCTTGAAAGTTTCTGACGCTTTAAGACTTCTACAATTCTCTAAATTAAAACTTGCTCCAATTGTGAGAGGTTTAGTTTATTCTGCGATGTCGAATGCAGAAAACAATCACAATATGGATGTTGATAATCTTTATGTAAAAGATGTCGATGTTGGTCGTGCTTTCGCTCTACGCAGATTTGCCGCTAGAGGACGCGGTAAATCAAGTCGTATTTTAAAAACTTTCAGCAACATTCGCGTTATTTTGGTTGAAAAAGCACCAGAAAAAGCAGTTACTAAAAAAGCAAAAAAAGAGGTAAAATAAAGTGGGTCAAAAAGTTAATCCAGTAGGTTTCAGACTTCTCAACAATAAAAACTGGGAATCTGTTTGGTATGATAACAAAAACTACGCTAAAAAACTAATTAATGACGTTTTAATTAGAAACTTTATTAAGAAAAATTATTCTCATTGCGGGATCGGCAGCGTTGTTATTGAGCGCCCTTCTGACAAAGTTAATTTGATTATTAAAACTTCTAAACCTGGCGTTCTTATTGGAAAAAAAGGCTTAGATATTGAAAAAATCAACCAAGCTGTTGAAAAAATTGCTAATTGTAAAGTTGAAGTTAAAATTGTTGAAATCGATAAACCAGATATCAATTCTTCTCTAGTTGCGCAAAACATTGCAAAACAACTAGAAGGACGCGCTGCTTTCAAAAAAGCAATGAAAAAATCAATGCAATCTGCTATGAAATATGGCGCACTTGGTATCAAAATCAGCTGCTCTGGAAGATTGGGTGGAGCTGAAATTGCTAGAACCGAGTGGTATAAAGAAGGATCAATTCCTTTGCATACCCTGCGTTGTAACATCGACTATGCCACAGCTAACGCTTATACAACTTATGGAGTTATTGGCGTTAAAGTGTGGATTTACAAAGGCTTTGTTGAAAAAAAATCAAAGCATTCTGCATAATTTAAAATTTAACAATGTTAGTACCTGCTAAAACAAAATATAGAAAGGCACAGAAAGGCGGTAAAAAGATTCTTGGCACTGCTTCTAATGGCAATAGCTTAAAATTTGGCTCTTTTGGTCTTAAAGCCTTAGAACCAGGAAAGCTGAACTCTAAACAAATTGAGTCAGCAAGAAAAGTTATCACTCGTTACATGAAACGTGCTGGTAAGCTTTGGATTATGGTTTTTCCTCACACTCCTGTAACTAAAAAACCTGCGGAAGTGAGAATGGGAAGCGGTAAAGGTAACGTTGAATACTATATCGCTAAAATTAAACCAGGACGTATAATTTTTGAAATCGACGGCATTGATAGTGATGCAGCGATTGTTTCCTTGGAAAAGGCAGCGGCAAAGCTTCCGTTCAAAACTAAAATTGTGAACTTAATATAGACTATGAAAAAGGAAGAAAAAAAATCAGTTTTAGCTAATATTGCATCTTTAAAGAAAGAGCTTTTGATGATGAGAATTAAAATATCTTCTGGCGAAACAGTTGCTATCAAAGACTATAAAGCTAAAAAGAAAGAAGTTGCAAGACTTTTTACTAAACTTAACGCAACAAATTCTTAAAAAATGAAAGTTAAAGTTTTAAACATTATCGACGCAAATACTTTTAAAGGCATTTCAACTGCCTATAAAAAACATCCGAAATACGGAAAATTTATCACTGTGCACAAAAAATATCTCGTAGATTCACAAGGCAAAACTGTGAATGTGGGAGATGAGGTTGAAATAATAGGCTCAAGACCTCTTTCTAAGAGAAAGAGATGGGCTCTTAAAGTTTAATTAGAGGGACATAAAATGATTCAAATGCAAACAAACCTAGTGGTTGCTGATAACTCAGGCGCTAAGACTGCTAGATGCATAAAAGTTCTTGGTGGCTCAGATCACATGATCACCAAAGTTGGTGATATTATTGTGGTTGCAATCACAACTGTAATACCTGGATCAAAAGTTAAAAAAGGATCAGTTGCTAAAGCTGTGGTTATTCGTACTAGAAGTAAAATTGTTCGACCAGATGGAAGCTTTGTAAAATTTGATGACAACGCTGTAGTCTTGGTTGACAAAGACGGAGAGCCTATCGCTACCCGTGTTTTTGGTCCTGTCGCTCGTGAAGTAAGACAAAAAAACTTCTTAAAAATTGCATCATTAGCTTCGGAGGTTCTATAATAAATTATGGCAAGTAAATTTAAAAAAGGCGATCAAATCCTGGTTATAGCGGGATCAAATAAAGGAAAAACTGGTAAAATTTTGTCAGTTTTAGAAGATAAGGTTGTAATTGAAGGAGTCAATATTAGAACCCTTCACAAAAAACCGACTTCTTCAAATCCAGGACAAATAGTTAAAATTGAAAAACCAATCCATATTTCAAACATTTCTCATGTTGAAGATGGAAAGGCTGTAAAAATTAAATTTGTAACCGATTTTAGCGAAGCAAAAAAATTCGCAAAAAAAAGCCGTGTTTCAAAAAAATCTGGAAAAAAATTGGATAACTAGAAATGCAAACTTTAACTGAAAAACTTTATAAAAATTCTGTCGCTGACTTAAAGAAACAGTTTTCTTATAGCAACGAACTTGCAATTCCAAGACTTAAATCAGTCAGTCTGAACGTTGGAATTAAAGCAACCGATAGTGACAACAAATTCTTGTCTTATCTTGCAACGCAACTTTCTAATATCGCTGGTCAAAAAGCCGTATTAACTAGATCTCGCAAAGCGATTGCAACTTTTAAATTAAGAGAAGATTTAGCAATTGGTTGCAGAGTTACTTTACGCGGTAAAAAAATGTATGAATTCTTAGATAGGCTTGTTAACATTGCCCTTCCTAGAATTAGAGACTTCCGTGGTCTTTCTTCAAAAGGCTTCAACCAAAGCAATCATTATAGCTTTGGTATAAAAGAACACAATATATTCCTAGAAGTAGATCTTGACAATATATTAAAAGTTTTTGGTATGAATATTACCATTGCAACCACTGCTAAAACTAAAGAGGAGGCATTGTATTTGCTTAAAAAAATTAACCTTCCAATAAAATAATATGGCAAAAAAATCATTGATCTTAAGAAACAATAGAAGAAAATCTTTAGCTGTTTTACACAAAGCTAAAAGAGAAAAGCTGATTAAAACTTTAAAGGATAACTCATTGCCTTTCGAAGAAAGATTAGAAGCACAAGTTAAACTATCTCAAATGCCTCGTGACGGTTCAAAATCAAGACAACGCAATAGATGTGGCTTGAGCGGAAGACCAAGAGGAAATTTAAGAAAGTTTGGTATGTCTCGTATTGCCGTAAGGGAATTAGCATCTTGGGGACAAATTCCAGGATTAATTAAATCAAGTTGGTAAATAAATAATTTAAAAAATGTTTTTCAATCATCCAGTTTCAGACTTAGTTGCCAGAATCAAAAATGGCTATCTGGCAAGAAAAAATGTAATTAGCTCGCCTATCTCTCGCTTGAGAGAAAATATTCTTCAAATTTTAAAAGATGAAGGATATATATTAAACTACAGCCGCTTTAAAGAAGAGTCTGGCTTTGAAAGATTTGATATTCACTTGAAATATCATAATTCAAGCCCAGTAGTAAGTGAAATTGAAGTAGTTTCAAAACCAGGAAGAAGACTTTATTGCCATGTTGACAAAATTCCTTTGGTAAAAAACGGACTTGGAATGGTCGTTCTTTCCACATCAAAAGGGGTTATGGCCGATCATGACGCTAGAAGCCAAAAGCTTGGCGGAGAAATTCTATTTAAAATATTTTAATTTATGTCTCGCGTAGGAAAATTACCAATTAAAATTCCAGATAATATCAAAATTACTTTGGATAAAAACATTATTGCTTTTGATAATGGAAAAGTTAAAAAAACTTACCAATTAAGCGATGGCGTAAAAGCAGTTTTTGAAGACAAACAGCTTAAACTTTCAGCAGCTGACAAATCAATTCCTGACATTGCTATGTTCGTTGGTATGAACAGAAGCAACATCAAAAATCTTGTTGAAGGTTTGCAAAATCCTTTTAAAACAACATTGGAAATCAATGGAGTTGGTTATAAAGCTGCAGTTGATAAGGGAATTTTGTCACTTACTCTTGGCTATAGTCATGAAATTTTATATGCTCTACCTAAGGGAATTAATGCCGCTTTTGAAAAGCCAAATTTAATTATTGTCTCTGGAGATGACAAAGTTTTAGTCGGCCAAGTTGCCGCTGAAATTATCGCTTTCAGAAAGCCTGAACCTTACAAAGGAAAAGGTGTAAAAGTTTTCGGAAAACCAATCTTAAGAAAAGAAGGAAAGAAAAAATAATATGCTTACTAATTACGAAAGAAGAAAACACAGGGTTAGAAATAAAATTGTTAAAAACAATAAATCTCTTCGCCCAAGAATTGTGGTTTATAGATCAAACAAAAATATCTATGCACAACTTATCGCTGTTGATGGCAAAACTTTAAAAGCTTTTTCAACTGATAATCTTGAAAAAAGCGTTAAAGCAACTGGCCTGGATAAAGCAAAATTAGTAGGTAAAGAATTTGCTAAACTTTGTTTGAAAGATGGCTTTGTTGAAGTTGTATTTGATAAAGGCGTATATCTTTACAATGGCAGAGTTAAAGCTTTAGCTGAAGCTTGCCGTGAAGCAGGACTTAAATTCTAATTATATTTCATAAATGTCAAAACAAGCAAAAAATAACAATAGCAATAACGTAGAAATAGTTGAAAGACTAGTTGCAATTAATCGCGTTTCTAAAACAGTAAAAGGCGGTAAAAATATGTCCTTTTCTGCTCTAGTTGTAGTTGGAGATAAAAACGGACGCGTTGGTTTTGGAAAAGGAAATGCAACTGAAGTTTCTGACGCTAAAAATAAAGCTTTCGAAGCAGCTAAAAAAGCAATGATCAAAATCTCCTTAAAAGAAGGCAGAACTGTGCACCATGATATTTTTGGCAGATTCTGTTCAGCAAAGGTTTACTTAAGATCAGCTCCTGCAGGTACTGGCGTAATTGCTGGTGGACCTATGCGCGCAATTTTTGAATGTGCTGGAATCCATGACGTAGTTGCAAAATCAGTTGGAACTTCTAATCCATATAACATGGTGGGCGCGACCTTCTCTGCTCTTAAAAATCTTACTTCTCCAAAAAATATTGCAGAAAAAAGATCAAAAGAAATTTCAGAGATTGTAAAAAGAAGAAATTTAGCTCTTAATCAAAATAACGAATAGCCATGAATCTAGACGTTTTATTAAACAAAAAAATTGTTGTTACTCAAACCAAAAGCGGATTGAAATTTAACGACAGACAAAAAGGAAATTTAATCGGCCTTGGACTTAGAGGAATTGGATCTTCTTCTACTCTACAAGCTTCAAAAGAAGTTGTTGGTATGATTAAAAAAGTTTCTCACGCAGTAACAGTTTCACTAGCTTAAAATTAAAAAATATGTCTATCTCATTACAAGGATTACCAAAAATTAAAAGAAATTCTCGCATCCGCGTTGGAAGAGGAATTGGCTCTGGTAAAGGAAAAACTTCTGGACGAGGTGTAAAAGGTCAGAAAGCAAGAACTGGACATTCAACAGTAAGAGGTTTTGAAGGTGGTCAAACCCCTATTTACATGCGTCTTCCGAAAAAAGGTTTTACTAACGTTTTACGTCAAGAATATGAAACTGTAAATATCAGAAACATTCTTGATTTTGTTACTAGAAAAAGACTTGATGGCTCTTCTGCTATTACCAAAGAAAATTTAGAACAAGTTGGTCTTATTAAAGACAAAAATTCTAAAGTAAAACTTATCATGGCAAAAGAAGCGGTTACAACCAAATTAAAAATCGTGGTTGATCTTTATTCTGAAAAAGCTAAGGCTTTTGCCTAAAAACATCAATTTAAAGGTAAAACTTCATTTTTATCTTAATTGGCTTTAAAAATTTTTTAAGTTTGTGTCGATTTCAATAAATTCTGAACTCAAAAAAAGGATTCTCTTTACTATCGGCATTTTGCTTGTCTATAGATTTGGCACTTTTGTACCAATTCCAGGCATTAATTCTGAAGTTTTAAAAAAGTTTTTTGAAAGCTCTGGGGCAAATATTTTTGGCATGATCAATTTGTTCTCTGGCGGGGCACTAGAAAGAATGAGTATTTTTGCTCTTAATATAATGCCCTATATCACTTCATCTATCATAATGCAACTTCTAAGCTCTATGTATAAGGGTTTAGAAAATTTGAAAAAAGAAGGTGAATATGGCAGAGCAAAAATAAATCAATATACTCGCTATTTAACCATAGTTTTAGCATTTTTTCAGTCACTTGGGGTTTATTATGCCCTTTCTAACACTGATCATAGCGCTTTTATTTCTGATTCAAGAATCTTTATGTGGACTACTTGCGTCAGTTTAGTTGGCGGAACTGTTATGTTAATGTGGTTTGGCGAAAGAATTACTAGTTCTGGTGTTGGAAACGGAATTTCATTAATTATTTTTGTCGGTATTGTTTCTTCTCTACCTTCAACAATAGTACAAATTTTTGATCTTTCTAAAACTGGGGTTTACTCTTGGTTTACTGTAATATTGTTTTTTGCCATTTTTGTGTTATTTTTAATGATTGTTTGTTTTGTTGAAAAAACTCACAAACGTATTAAAATTCAATATCCAAATGGCGCTATGATGAAAGCCTCTGGTATGAGCGATTCATCATTTTTACCACTAAAAATCAATATTTCTGGGGTTATTCCGCCAATTTTTGCAAGCTCAATCCTGATGTTTCCAGCGGCTATTGTGCAATTCACTGGAGCTGATGGTGATTTCTTGGTCTCAGCACTAAGACGTGGTGGAGCGTTATATTTACTATTATTTTCTGGTTTAATTTTGTTTTTTTCTTACTTTTATTCTTCAATTATTTTTAATACTGAAGAAGTTGCTAACAACCTTAAAAAAAGTAATTGTTTTATACTGGGAATTAGGCCTGGAAATGCTACTGCTGAATATCTGGATAAGGTTATTGCCCGCTTAACTTTAATTGGTGCGGTTTACCTAATTTTTGTCTGTATTACGCCAGAAATTTTGATAACTCATTATTCCATACCTTTACACATAGGTGGCACTGGTATATTGATTATGGTGAATGTAGTGCTTGATTTAGTAAATCAAATACAGTCATATCTTTTTGCGGAAAAGTATGGCACAGCAAACAGAAAAAGAAGAGTTAGGGTTAGAGCATGAATATAATTTTTCTTGGCGCACCTGGCTCTGGTAAAGGAACTCAAGCTGCGTTTATTGCAGCAAAATTAAAAATTCCTGCAATTTCAACTGGTGATGCCTTGAGAAAAGAGGTTGCTATTGAAAGTGAGATTGGTAAATTAGCAAAATCTTATATGGATTCAGGAAAGCTGGTTCCAGATGAAGTTGTGATTGGAATTATAAAAAATCGTATTGTACAAGAAGATTGTCAAAATGGTTTTATCCTTGACGGTTTTCCAAGAAATACCTCTCAAGCTGATGCTTTAGAGACAATGCTTAATAGCTTAAGCAAAAAAATTGATAGAGTATTTAATTTCGACGTTACTGAAGAAATTTTAATAAAAAGAATTTCCGGACGCTTTTCTTGTAAGAATTGCGGAACGGTTTATAATCGTTATTTCAAATTGCCTGTAAAAGAGGGAATTTGTGATAATTGTGGATCTGATCAATTTGACAGCAGAAGCGATGATACTGAAGAGACGGTGAAGAATCGACTCAAAGTTTATCACGACTCTACTTTCGAGTTGATTGGTTATTATGAAAAAAAGAACTTGCTTATTTCGATAGATGCTGTAAAAAGCGCCCCCCTCATCTCTGAGAGGATAATCGAAGCAATTTCAAATCATTAATAATTAATTAAAGAGGGCACTACCTTGGCTAGAATCGCTGGTGTAAACATTCCAAAAGAAAAGCGTTTTGTTATCGCTTTAACTTATATTTACGGTATTGGCAACACTACCGCAGAAAAAATTTGTAAAAAATTAAAAATCGATCTTGGAGTTAGAACTCATGAAATGAGTGAGGACAAACTTGCACAAGTGAGAGCTTTAATTGAAAAAGAATATTCTGTTCTTGAAGGTGACTTAAGAAGAAAAATCTCTTCTGATATTAAGAGATTGACTGACCTTGGTTGCTATCGCGGTATAAGACACGTAAAAAAACTTCCTGTACGCGGACAAAGAACTCATACTAACGCCAAAACCCGTAAAGGTCGTGGTGTTGCAATTGCTAACAAGAAAAAAGCCGTTAAATAATGACTGAGACTAAAGAACAAAAAACTGCTGCACTTAAATCTTCAACTGGAAAAACATCCAAAAAGAAGAAAAATATAGTAAATGGTGTGGTGCATGTTTATGCAAGCTTCAATAACACTATCATTTCTATAAGTGATACCCAAGGAAACACTTTATGCTGGTCTTCTGCTGGAAAACATGGCTTTAAAGGATCTAGAAAGGCTACTCCTTATGCAGCACAAGTTGCAACTCAACATGTTGTAAATGCTGCAAAAGAATGTGGTTTGCAAAATGCTACCGTTGAAATTAAAGGCCCTGGAGTTGGACGCGAAGCTTCGCTACGCGCTTTACAGGCTGCTGGAATAAATGTCACTTTAATTAAAGACATTACCTATCATCCACATAATGGATGCCGACCTGCAAAAAGACGTAGAGTGTGATTTTCACTTCTAGGAATTTGCTTTTAAAAAATAAAAAACAATAAAAATATGACGATCTTAAAAGAAAGCTGGCAGAATCTAACCAAACCTAGTTCGATAACCTTAAAAGAAGGTTATAACAATGTCACTAGATCAGTGATTGTTATGGAACCTTTTGCAAGAGGTTTTGGGAATACTCTTGGCAATGCTTTAAGAAGAGTTCTTTTATCTTCAATCAATGGCTTCGCAGTTACTTCAGTTAAAATTGAAGGTGTTATGCATGAATATGGCACGATTGACGGCGTTAAAGAAGACGTTCTTGACATTATTATGAACCTTAAATCTTTGGCAATCGTTAAAGGTGATGCTTCTCATTCAGTTTTGAAACTTTCAGCTAACACTGCTGGTCCAGTTTATGCTGGTGCAATTGAAGCGCCTGCTGGTGTTGAGATCACTAATAAAGATCTATTAATTTGCACCTTAAACAAAGGCGCAAAAATTGATCTACAAATGGTTGTTGAATGTGGCAAAGGATATGTTGTTGCTGAACAATTAGTTAAAGGCGAACATCATGTTGGAACTATTGCAATTGATGCAATGTTTAGCCCAGTTAAAAAAGTTTCTTACAAAGTTGAAAATGCCCGTGTTGGACAAATCACTGACTTTGATAAATTGATTATTGATATTGAAACTAACGGAACAATTTCTCCGCAAGATGCTTTGGGCGTTGCAGCGAAAATTATTCAAGATCAATTACAAGTTTTTGTAAATTTTGATGTAGAAAAAATTGACGTTCCAGCTTACAAAGAAATTGAAATTGAACCAGAATTTAACCGCAATTTACTAAAAACAATTGACGAGCTTGAGCTTTCAGTGCGTTCTTATAACTGCTTGAAAAACGAAAACATAATTTATGTTGGCGATTTAGTTTCTAGAACTGAAGCTGAAATGCTTAAAACTGCGAATTTTGGTAGAAAATCACTTAACGAACTGAAAGAAAATCTTAAATCAATGGGATTGAATTTTGGTATGAAGTTAACTAACTGGCCACCAAAAAATTTAGAAGATTTATTAAAATTGAAAAATAAAGAATTTTAATCTAAATATTTAGGCTATATTATTTTTTAAATAAATCAGAACAACTATTTACTAGCTAAGTAAAATATATGAAACACGGAATTAAAGGCAGAAAATTAAGCAGAAACAGCGCTCATCGCAAAGCTTTGATGAGAAATCTTTCGCTTGCATTGCTAAAATATGAAACAATTAAAACAACTTTGCCAAAAGCAAAGGAATTAAGACCTTTTGTTGAAAAAATTATCACTATTGCAAAAAAAGATAGTTTGGCAAATCGTCGCTTAGCGATTTCAATTCTTGGTAATCAAGAAATTGCTGAAAAATTGTTTAAAGAAATTGGACCTAGAGTGTCTAGCAGAAATGGCGGATATACTAGAATTTTAAAGTTTGGTTTTAGAACTGGTGATAAAGCTCCTATGGCACTTATGGAACTAGTTGATAAGACAGCTGTAGTTGAAGAAGTTAAAACAAAATAGGAGAATTAAATGACTAATTTCATTTTAGAATTTGCTAAAGAACAGGCAAAAAAAATAAAAGAAAAGCGCGAAGTTCAAATTTCAAGCTTTAAAGTTGGTGACACTGTGAGCGTTAAATATAAAATTAACGAAGGCGGAAACACTCGTGTTCAGGCTTTTAATGGCGTGGTTATCGCTAAAACTAAAGATGACTCGAATTATGCTGCAACTTTTACAGTTAGAAAAATCAGCAGCGGTGTTGGGGTTGAAAGAAAATTTCCTTTATATTCCCCTCTTCTTGCTGGAGTTGAAATTTTGAAACAAGGCGTGGTTCGTCGTTCTAAACTATATTACCTTCGCAGCCTTACTGGTAAAGCCTCTAGAATTAAAGAAAAGCTTGATTTTCTTGCTGATTCTAATGCAACTAAAGTTGAAGAAGCTAATGCAAATTCTTAAAAAAATTTCAGAAATTTTTTATAAAGGCAGAAGATTTTTTCTTCTGCCTTTTTTTATGCTCGTTTTTTCTTGTGTTTATGATGATTTGCATCAAGGAAAGGTAAGCTTTCATAATACGGCTAATCGTAATTCTTTTTCTTTTTCAATTAGCGAGGAATTTGTTGAAGTGAATTCTCAATCAAAACCTGATAAAAACCACCCCAAGATGAGTGTTGCTGAGGCTAAATTGTTATTTAAAATATTAAAAAAGCAGAAATACTGCCTTGATAAAAGTGACAGTCCTAATTTTGTAATTAATGGGCGCCAAGAAAAAATTTATGATATGACTTTTGCTCATTTGATTGAGCAGAATTATAAAGCTCGACCAGTTACACCAAAAACTTATTTTGGGGAATGTGTTGATTAGTCATGTTGTTGTGTGACTAATTAATGGTCATGCTTCAACAGGCCAAGCATTACACTTGCTCATCTCTTTGGGCATAATTTAAAACGGTAATTTTTTTATCCCAAACTGGTGCCTATAAAGAACGATCTTTGAAGAGTTCTCTGGTTTTAATTGCTTTGGCAAAACGTGAGAAAGCGAAGAGTTTGCTGTAAATTATTCCATCAAAACCATAGATAAAATAGCGACGCACGAAATAAGCTTTAAAAAAGGCGATAATTGGGGCAAAAATGATTTTGGCTATCGATGGACATTTCCCCTTCTTAAAGCTGTCATGCGCTTGCATTTGTGAGTAAGAATTAATTTTTTCAACCCAGTGAGCAAATGAACGAAAGGATTGATGATAGATGATGTTGTTTAATTGAGCGATTTTTTCTGTTCCTCCAGATTTTAACTCTACGGAATCGTGAACTTCGCTGTTCTTAAAACCAGCGAAATCTTTGTTATATAAACGAAGTTGATTGTAAAAATAAGCAAATTTCTTTGGTTTTTTTTCATGAGGAAATTTGTTAACAATTTTAACACGAAAGCCATAAAGATCTCGGTGTTTTTTCTTTGTAAAGATTTCGATAATTTCTTCAGAAAGTTCGCTAGAAACTTCTTCGTCAGCGTCAATATTTAAAATCCATTTATTGCGACATTGACTTTCACCAAAGATTTTTTGTTGTCCATAGCCTTTCCATTGATTGAATAAAACCTTTGCACCATTTTCAATCGCGAT
Organism: uncultured Rhizobium sp.; assembly: GCA_964580715.1. GTDB lineage: Bacteria > Pseudomonadota > Alphaproteobacteria > Rickettsiales > UBA1997 > UBA2645. Next base: position 12,565 of record CAZOKU010000035.1, read on the forward strand.
TTTACAAGTGTCATCTTCACTGCCTGAATCGATTACTAAAATTTCATCGGCAATTTTTTTTACTGCATTAATCACGGTTTCTATGCGATCTGCTTCATTTTTTGTAATAATAAAAACTGATAGTGGAATTTGTAAATTTTTTTTCATAAAATGAATTGATTATTTTGCTTTAAAAATATTTCATTAAGTTTTCGTATTAATCAAACTTTTTTACTTAAAATTATGAACAAAAACACTAAAAAAATAACTACTTTAATTTTAGCCGTTGCTACTGTAGTGGCTCTTGCATCTGTTATAGTTTATAACTATAAAAATAAAACTTCTTTAAAATTTGGTCATCAAAAAATTGATGATTCAAAAATTGAACAAAATGCGCAAGATGCTGTAAGTGCTGCAGTTAACGCTGACGCTGCTTTAAGCGAGGTGCGAAAAAATAGCAATTTGTTAAAAATATTACCAAGCGACATTGTGTTTGGAGATAAAAATGCTCCCGTTTTGATGATTGAATATGCATCACTTTCTTGTCCACACTGTGCTTCTTTCACTCGCGAGGCATTTGAAAAAATAAAAACTGAATATATTGATCAAGGAAAAGTGAAATTTGTTTATCGCGATTTCCCTTTAAATCAGCCTGCTTTGAGCGCTGCGATGTTTGCCTTTTGCGCTGCTGAAGATAATAAAAATCAATTAACTGAAAAATATTACACTACAATCAAAGCATTGTTTAAAATTCAGGATTCTTGGGCTTTTGATGCTAAATTTAACGAGCGTTTAGAGGCGATTGCAAAGCTTGATGGCATGAGTTCGGAAAGATTTAACTCTTGTATTAATGATAAAAAAGCACAAGAACGAATATTGAATAGCCGTATGGAAACTGCGAAATCTTTACAGATTAAATCAACTCCAACATTTTTTATTAATGATGCAATTTCTGAAGGTTATGTTGACTATGCTAGTCTGCAAAAAATAATTGAAAAAAAGCTTGCAGAATCTGGAAAATAAAGGGAAAAAAGTGTCTGAAAAATTAGTAATTACCAATTTAATAAAAAACTTCGGAGAGAAACAGGTCTTACGGGGCATTGATTTAACGGTAAAAAAGGGTGAGTCAGTTGTAATTCTTGGAGGATCTGGAAGCGGAAAATCGGTGTTAATAAAACTAATTGCGACACTGCTTGAGCCCTCTTCTGGAAGCATAAAAATTGACGGCGCAGAAGTTACAAACATCAACAGCAACGAACGCGATCGATTAATGGAAAAATTTGGTTTTTTATTTCAAGGTGGAGCCTTATTTGACTCACTTCCTGTGTGGGAAAATGTTGCTTTTAGATTGTTAAATCAAAAAAAAATTCCAGCTTATGAAGCACGTCAAATTGCGATTAAAAAATTAAAATCTGTTGGATTAAGTGAAAAAACTGCTGACCTTTTTCCTTCGGAATTATCTGGTGGAATGCAGAAAAGAGCCTCTCTTGCAAGGGCGATCGCTTCAAATCCAGAAATTATATTTTTTGATGAACCAACAACTGGCCTTGACCCGATTATGGCTGATGTGATTAATGATTTAATTATCGCTAATTCTAAAGAGCTTGGCGCAACCACCATTACAATCACTCACGATATGAGTTCGGCACGCAAAATTGCGGATAAAATTGCGATGCTTTATGAAGGAAAAATTATTTGGTTTGGTGATGTGAAGGATATGTATTCTTCAAATAATCCATATCTTGACCAGTTTATCCACGGCAGAGCCGAAGGTCCAATTCAATTCATTGCTAAATGAAAATCAAAACTAATTCAGCATTTTCAATAATCGAAATGTCGGTGGTTTTGTTGTTGATTGCGGTTATAGTTGCAGGAATAACGCAGGGTGGAATCTTGAGTAAAAAAGCAAAATTGCGCTCGGCGCAATCTTATACACGCGGATCTGTTGTAAATAGCACTTCTGGTTTGGTTGCTTGGTATGAAACAACTTTGCCGGAAAGTTTTTTATCAACTGAGGCACGTGATAATAATTCTATAAGCTTGTGGAATGATTTAAACAAGCAAAGCGTTACAAAATCAAATGCAACTCAATCTACTGGTGGTAACCAACCACAATATATCGAAAATGCTTTTGGGGCAATTCCTGGTGTGAGATTTAATGGCTCTTCTTCTTTTTTAAATATCGATGGGTTACCTTTGGTTAACAGTGATTATACAATATTTATCGTGGCTCAAAGAAGGTCTAACTCTTCTCAAAATTATTTTATTGGCGGCACTGATACAATTTTAAACTCCAATATGCACTTAGGTTTTAGATATAACAAGATGCTAACCCAAGGACATTATGAAAATAATCTTGATTATGCCATTAATGGATATAGCAATATAACGCCATCTCTATATACATTTTGGTTTAGCCAAAATTCTGGCAAACAATTTTGGATTAATAGCGGAATATCTTCTGTAGCCTCTGATTCATCACAAACAACAGCCTTGGTTTCATATAATGGTGCGGCAATTGGAAGGTTTAACTCTAGCTATTTCAATGGTGATATTGCTGAAATCATTATATTTAATCGCGCCTTAAATACAGAGGAAAGACAAGATATTGAAAACTATTTACAGAAAAAATATAATCTGAATTTCGATAGTAATACTTCGAGATATTGCCCAGTTAATCTAACGGGAATAACCTCTCCAACCTCAGTTCCGCAGGGTTCTGGCTCTATATTTTGCAATGTAAAAAGATATAAAGGATCTGTTTCTTATAATTGCAATAATGGAACTTTAAGCACTACTAACAACTGTACATACAGTCCTGCTATGAAATGGACATTTGTTGGAACAGGATATTTATGCGCTGGAGGAATAAGCTCTCATCCCTATATTTGTGGATTTTCTTCTGACTGTCAAAACATCACTTGTGATGCTTCTTATGATGGAAAATATGCGGCTGGATATGATGACCCTAGTTTTCCAATAACAACCATAACAACCAATACTTGGACCCCTGTATCTGGTGGATATCTGCTTAAATGGGTAGATTGTTATTGCGCCTATATTGGCAACTGCACTCCTTCGTCAACCTGTAATGATCCAAGCAATTTTTACTGTGTGGACAATACTGCAGTTTCTAGCTATAGAATATATCGCTGTGATTATTACTAAATGCAGTCTATACTTTTAGGCCAAGAAATCTTGATAGGCTTGATATAAAATCTTAGAAATTTTTCCAGCTTTGCCGTTACCAATAATTTTACCATCCACTTTAGTGATTGGCCTTAGAATCAAGCTAGAGCTGGTTAAAAACACTTCAGAGGCGTTAAATAATTCCGCTAAAGTAAATTTTCTTTCCACAACTTTTAAACCTTTTTCTGCGGCGATTTTAATGAAGCGATCGCGCGTAATTCCGCGCAAAATAAAATTATCAGCATCGCGGGTGATGATGGTTTGATTTTGATCAACAATAAAAGCATTAGCAAAAGAAGCTTCAGTAACAAAGCCATCGCGCACAAAAAGCATATCATCAGCACCGAGCTCTTTAGCTTTTTGGTTCATTAAAGTTGATGCAAGTAAACCAACGGTTTTAATGTCGCAACGCGCCCAGCGAATGTCGTCGTGGGTTAATAAAGAAAAGCCATTTTCAAATTCTTCTGCGCTCACTTTTTTTCCAACTGCAACTGTTGCAACAATTGTTGGGGAAAGGTCCTTCGGGCAGTAAGGCACGCGAATGTGATGACCGCGAGTGATTTGCATATAGCAGCTTCCTTCTGGCATTTTATTGCGAGAAAAAAGCTCGAGCATGATATTTTCTAGAGTTTCTGCAGTAAAATTATGCTGAATATTGATCTCACGCAAACTTCTGAAAAAACGCTCGATATGCGGCTTTCCGTCAATTAATTTACCATTTTTATATAAAACCACTTCATAAGCGGCATCAGCAAATTGAAAACCACGATCTTCGATGTGAATCATGCAGTTTTCGTGAGGAAGATATTGTCCGTTAAGATAGCTGATTCTCGACATAATAATACTATTTTAATTTGAAAATTATTTTTTCTTTAAAATTGCTCTGCCCGCATATTTAGCGCGCTCGCCTAAATATTCTTCGATTCTGATTAATTCGTTATATTTTGCCGTGCGATCTGATCTGCAAAGTGAGCCAGTTTTGATTTGACCAGCATTAGTTGCAACTGCTATGTGAGCGATTGTTGTGTCTTCAGTTTCACCTGAGCGATGCGAAATAATGTTATTATAACCAGCTTCTTTGGCGATTTTAATGGCATCCAAAGCCTCGCTTAATGTTCCAATTTGATTCACTTTAACTAAAATTGCATTAGCCATGTGATCTTTAATTCCTTGGCGCAAAATTTTTGGATTAGTTACAAATAAATCATCACCAACTAGTTGAATTTTATTTCCTAAACTTCTGGTGATATTTTTCCAACCGTCAAAATCATCTTCGGCACAAGCA
>CAZOKU010000036.1:0-16961 GCA_964580715.1 uncultured Rhizobium sp.
CCTTTACCCAACACCATCGCATAAACTGTAAACATCAAAGAATAAATAAATCCAAAAACTAAAAGAGTTTTAAGCAACCCTAAAAACACACCCAAAGAACGGTCAACCGCACTAGAAAAACGTGACTTTACCGCCTTACATAAATCATCAGTAGAAAGAGTGAGTGAAATAAATAATGCAACAAAAATCAACATCCTTGCAACAGCATCAAGAATGATCGGATTCTTGAAATAAGAAGACAGAAGATTCGCAACAATTGGCGAGAGAAAATAAGATATTGCAAATGACAAAATCCAAATCACTAAAGAAAAAACTTCTTTAACAAAGCCACGAAAAAACGCCACCAAAACAAAAATTGCCGTAAAAGCAAAAAAGATTAGATCAAGTACATTGAAGGTTGTAGACATATCAATTAAATTTATTTTTTACGCAATCTAAAAAATGGCAAATTTTTAATAATTTCTTTTGGCGTTTTTGGAAAGCCTTCTTCATCCAAAAAAAATTGCTTAAAATGAGATTTCGCCTGAAAATTTCTCAATTTCGCTTTAAATTTCTCAAATTGCATAACTTTCTCAATTTGAGAATCAATAAATTTTTTAGTTACCGAAAAATTCTCAGATTCATCTTTTACGAAGACAAACAAACTACGCAAGATAATTTTTGCTAGGGTTAGTCTTTTTGTATAAAAATTAAAATCAGTCGATTGGTCATTAATGTTTTTCCAAATAAAATCCGCAACTTTATAAGACGCATGAAGTGCGTTAAAAATTGGACGCGGACCATATTTAAAATTCACAAAATTTTTAGGATTTGCGTAAAATGCCAACAACCTTTGCAGCGCAAGTTTATTCTCTTGTTCAACCTCAAAACGCGCATAAAGTGAAAAACGAATTTTATTGCGAATTTTTTCTAAAGATAGATCTGGCAAGCTTTGTAAAGATTTTTCATTTTGACTTTCGATGTAAAAATTGATCAAATCAATTAAACCATTTTCAAAAATTAAATTGGTAAATTTTTGATCAATTCCGCAATTCTTCACTGATTTTTCTAAAGCCTCATCATTCCAACCATCAAAAACGCAAATTTTTAAAAATTCCGCAAGAACCATCGATTTAGTTTCAAAAGAGTCTAGTAGCATTATTTATATTTAAATTTTTTTTGCAAAGTCACCCGTGCTTCAACAGGATTTTTATTTGCAATATTATAAAAAGAATCATTCAAAAGCCTTACTGTAAAAGCATTGCGTTTTTCTTCACTTTTGCAACTAAGCAAAATTGAAACCAAACGTAAATTATCTTTTTTTGCAACACTGATTAAATTAAAACCAGAAGCCTTGGTAAAACCTGTTTTCATGCCCTCAATTCCTTGATAGCTAAACAGCAAGTTGTTAGTGGTTTTATATTCTTTATCTTTAAAATGAAAAAATTTTTGCGAAAACATATCAGAATTTTGCGGAAAATCACGCTTCATTGCCACAACTAAACGCGCCAAATCATAGCTTGTGGTATATTGCCCTTCTTCATGCAAACCCGTAGAATTTCTAAAACTTGTGTTAATCATTCCAAGTTTTTTTGCTTTTTCATTCATCTTTCTTACAAAATCCCATTCATTATCAGAAACTGCCTCTGCTAAGGTTACCGCTGCTTCATTAAAAGACTTTACAATTGCAGCATTAATTGCATCACGAACGCTAATTTGATCTCCAGCTTTTAAATGTAAACTGTTGATTTTGTTCACATTAGAAATTTCTTCACCTCTTTCTGAAATAGTTAAAATTTGATCTAAACTTAATTTCTTTTGCTCGATAGCTTCAAAGGTTAGATATAGTGTCATTAGTTTGGTTAATGATGCTGGATAAACAAATTTTTCAGATCTTTCTTCATAACAAATTTCACCATTTTCTTCATTAAAAACTAATGACGAATAATTATCACTACAGCCTTCTTGCAAATCTTCTTGCGCCATAACTGGCAATGAAATTAAGGTAAAAAACAAAAAAAATTTAAAAAAATTAATCATTACAGTCATAATTTTATAATTTCTTCCACTGCTTTTTTGCTTGGATTGTTAATCACTCCCAAACCCATCAAGCGCAAAGAAGCTTCACTTTCCAAAATTTGTTTTTCCGCCAATTTTTTATTAGCGATTAATTTTTCAAGCTGAATAAAAATGTCAGCAGCATTGCATTTTTGTTGAATCATTTCTGGAATAATCTCTTTGTTGGCGATAAGATTAATCAGATTCGCAAATTTTACTTTAAGCAATAATTTTGCTAAAACAAAAGTTAAAAAATTTACTTTATAAGCAATAATCATCGGAATTTTATAAAGCGAAAATTCTAAGGTGTTAGTGCCTGATTTTGCTAAAGCAAAGTCGGTTGAAAAAAGCGCCGACTGCTTTTGGCTTTGTTCAATAAAAAAATATTCAACTTTTAAGCTCTTCGCCATCTCTTCAACAGTTGCTTGGGTTTTTTCAACCAAAGGAATCACAACTTTTAATTTATTTTTTTTTGCAAGCAGATTAACTGCTTTAATAAATTCAGGAAAAATTCTTTTCACTTCACCAACGCGGCTTCCTGGTGTCAAACAAAGCAAAATCTCATCATCAGCAATTTTATTATTTTTACGAAAATCATTATTCGCACAAGAAACATCTGGAAAATCCGCAACCAAAGGATGCCCAATAAAAACCGCTTTCAAACCATATTTGGTAAAATAAGGCGGCTCAAAGGGAAGTATGGTTAAAAGCAAATCATAAAGTTTAGCGATTTTTTTCGCCCTGCCCTCGCGATATGCCCAAACAGAAGGCGCTATTAGATGAATTTTTTTTGCTGACGAAAAATCTTGCAATTTTTTCATCACCCGAAAATTAAAATCAGGTGAATCAATGGTAATTATAAGATCCGGTTTTTCATCGCGAATTTTTTGCGCTGTTTCTTTGATTCTTTTAAGCAGTTTGAAAATATGCGGTAACACTTCAAAAAAGCCCATCACTGAAAGATCTTCCATCGGAAAAATCGATTTTAGGCCCTGATTTTTCATCAATTTGCCGCCAACTCCAATAAATTCAGCATCTTTATATTGCAATTTTAGCTCTTTAATCAACTTGCTTCCAAGCAAGTCTCCAGAAGCTTCTCCAGCAATTAAAAATATTTTATGCGACATGCTTTACTTTATTAATTTATGTCAATATTATCACTTCTTCAAGTCGCGCTTTTGTAGCGTCTTTAAAGAATTATTTATTAAGCACTTAAAACTTAATAAAATTTTGTTTTATAACAATCTTTCAATTTTTAGAAAATGTCAAAAAGAAAAGTTGCTGTTGTTGGTGCAACAGGAAATGTTGGCCGCGAAATTTTAAACATTCTTGCTGAAAGAAACTTTCCCGCAGATGAAGTTGTTGCTCTTGCTTCCGTTAATTCCATCGGCAAAAAAGTTTCTTACGGCGACAAAACTCTATCAGTTCAGGCACTTGACAATTTTGACTTCACTGGCACAAAAATCGGATTATTTTCACCAGGTGGAAAAATTTCTGCAATTTACGCGCCAAAAGCTGCTTCTCAAGGCTGTGTTGTTGTTGACAACACTTCACATTTCAGAATGGAAAAAGACATTCCTTTAGTAGTTCCAGAAGTTAACCCTGAAGCAATTTCTGATTACAAAAAACGCAACATCATCGCCAATCCAAACTGCTCAACCATTCAAATGGTTGTTGCTTTAAAACCGCTTCACGATTTTGCCTGCATAAAAAGAATTGTCGTTTCAACCTATCAAGCCACTTCTGGCGCTGGTAAAGAAGCAATGGATGAACTTTATAATTCAACCAAAAAAATTTACGAAAATTCTTCACTTCCACCAAAAAAATTCTCCAAAAGAATTGCTTTTAACGTGATCCCGCAAATTGATTCTTTTATGGAAGATGGTGTGACAAAAGAAGAATGGAAAATGAAAGTTGAAACCAAAAAAATTCTTGATCCAAAAATTGAAGTTGAAGCAACTTGCGTTAGAGTTCCAGTTTTCAACTGCCACTCTGAAGCAATTAACATTGAATTTGAAAAACCGATAACTCCAGCAGAAGCAAGAAAATTGCTTGATAAAGCTGACGGAATTTTGGTTGTTGATCGCCCCGAAGAAATGATTTTTGCAACCCCAATTGAAGCTTCAACCAAAGACGAAGTTTTCGTTTCAAGAATCCGCAAAGATTCTTCCGTCAAAAACGGCCTTTCAATGTGGATCGTCTCCGACAACCTAAGAAAAGGCGCGGCACTAAACGCTGTTCAAATCGCGGAATTATTGGTTAAGAAGCACGGATTGTAAATTTCTCAAAGCCACAGCCTCACCTTCTGGATGGTTCCACACGTAAGAAATCACTGCTAAAAAATCTGCGCCTGCTTTTGCTAAATCCACACCGTTCTGGTCGTTGATTCCGCCAATTGCAACAATTGGCAGATCCATCATTTCATTGCACCAAGTTAAAATTTCTGTTGTTGGTTTTCCTTTAGAATTTTTTGTTTGGCTTGGAAAAAATGTTCCAAAAGAAAGATAATCAGCACCTTCTTCTGCTGCAGTAATTGCCAAATCGCGCGAATCATAACAGCTCGCACCAATTAAAAATCCTTCAGAAGATTTTTTTCTAGCTTCGGCAATTTTGCCATCTTCACAACCAAGATGAACACCATCAGCGGCGATTTCTTGTGCTATATCCAAAAAATCATTTAGCAAAAAAAGGCAATTATTATCGTGACAAATTTTTTTTATTTCTTTTGCAATATTTAAAACTTCACTTCTTTCATATTCTTTCAAACGCAATTGAAAAACTGGCACCAGCCCTGTTTTTAAAGCGTTTTCAAGCCGAGTGGAAAATGATTTTAATTCAAAATTTGGCGGACTGATTAAATAAATTTTTGACAAAATAACCTCTATTTCTTTTTTCTAAAAAATGCTGGAACATTTAAAATGTCATCTTCGATTTTCGCAGATTCAACTTGTTCTTCTTCCTCATCATCAAAAACTGCTCCGAAAAATTCTTCGCGTTTTTTTTCAATCGACTTTTCAGAATTTTGAATTTTTTCTTCCACAGTTTTTACAGAAGATTTAACTTTTTTATGATTTTTTTTCGGCAAATTTTCTTCCACTTCAAAACTTTCTTCCTCTTCTTCTTGATTTTTTTTGCCGCCAAATAAACCAAACAAATTAAAACCTTCTTTAACCTCTTTTTCGATGTGTTTTTTTGGCTTTTCAACTAAGTGAATCTCGGTTTTTTCTTCAATTACCATTTCAATTTCTTCATCAAGATCTTCTATACTCAATTTTTTATCAATCTCTTCAACTAAAAAACTAGATTGCGTAAATTCTTCAACCGCTTCTTTTTGCGCCCTGCTTGCTCTTCCATGATAGGAATTTTGCTCTTTAGTGAAAGGTTTTTTTGGCTTAAAATTTGTCTCATTAATTTCTTCAATTTCCTCAATTTGTGGCTTGGCAGAAGATCCAGTGTCAAAGAAACTTTTGCTGCCAGCTTCTGCATGGTCACCAATTTCAGATAAATCGACCATGAAGCGGCTTGGTTCATGGCTTTCATTAATTTTAATTGCTTCGCGCTTAAATTCTTCAATGTCAATTCCCGTTGCAACCACCGAAATTCTGATTTTTCCTTCCATGTCCTCATTGAAAGCAGATCCGAAAATTATATTCGCATTAGGATCAACTTCTTTTCTGATGGCATTAACCGCCATATCCGCCTCAAACAGCGTCATATCAGGCCCGCCAGTCATATTAACCAAAACTCCTTTGGCACCCTTAATTGAAATATCATCAAGCAGCGGATTTGATATAGCAGCTTCACAAGCAAGAATAGCACGATTTTCTCCAGCAGCTTCGCCAGTTCCCATCATCGCCTTGCCCATTTTAGTCATGATGGTTCTAATATCCGCAAAATCCAGATTCACCAAACCAGGCATTGTAATTAAGTCGGTGATTCCTCGAACCCCAGCATGCAAAACATCATCCGCCATTTTAAAAGCAGATTCGAATGTAGTGTTTTCATTAGCCACGCGAAATAAATTTTGATTTGGAATCACAATCATCGTATCAACATATTTTTTCAGCTCGTCAATGCCCTTTTCTGCAGCTTCCATGCGATATTTTCCTTCAAAATGAAATGGTTTAGTAACCACACCAACCGCTAAAATATCACGCTCACGCGCCAGTTTGGCAATCACCGGAGCAGCGCCAGTTCCAGTTCCACCACCCATTCCAGCAGCGATAAAAACCATATTGCTTCCTTCTAAATATCTTACAATTTCATCAATATTTTCTTCAGCAGCAGCACGCCCGCGGTCAGGAAAAGAGCCAGCACCCAAACCTCTGGTAGTTTTAGCCCCTAATTGAATTTGATTTTCCGCTAAAGAATGTTCCAAAGCTTGTGCGTCAGTGTTTGCGGCAACAAATTCAACCCCTTCAAGGTTTGAGCGAATCATGTTATTAATCGCATTTCCACCAGCACCACCAACGCCAAAAATTACAATTCTTGGCTTAAGCAATTCTGGGGTTGGAATATCTATTTTAAGCGGCATATCAGAAGCCTTTGTTTTTTTATTTTTCATGTTAAGAGATTTTGTTGTATTTTAAACGACAATTCGTGATAAAAAAGTAATTGTTTTAAACCAAAATGCGTGAAAACCAGCGTCTTGCTTCGAGCTGGCTTAGAATTTTTAATTTAAAAAACTCACTTATTTGCATAAGCTCAAGTTTTTTAAATTAAAAATTCTAAGCCAGCTCTTTGCAATACTCGGTTTTGACACATTTTTATCCCGAACTGGCGTTTTTAAGTTAAAAGCAAAGTTGCCAGACCTAAAAATACTAAAAAGGAAAATGCATCGGTGATTGTAATTAAAAAAACTCCCGAAGAAATCGCTGGATCAAATTTTAATTTATGCAAAAGCAGCGGAATCAATGATCCAAAGAATCCTCCAATCAAAATTGTTATAAAAATTGCCGTCGCAAAAACTAAACTTAATTTAATGTCGTGCTGCCAGAAATATGAAATAAATGCCGCTAAAACCGCGATTGCAAAGCCGTTAAAAGAACCAACAAAAACTTCTCTAATTAAAAGCTTAATCGCACCAATATTATCCACCTCATTGGTTGCAATATTGCGCACCAACACAGTCAAAGCCTGCGTTCCAGCGTTTCCAGCAATTGAAGCAACGATTGGCATTAAAACTGCTAAAGTTACAATTTTTTGAATTTCTCCAGAAAAAAGTGAGATGATTGTCACCGCCAAAAAGCTGGTGATTAAACTGGTCAAAAGCCATGGTGCTCTAGATCTTGCGGTGGTAAAAGATGACGAGTGAATATTCGCATTATTTACACCACCAAGCAAGAGAATGTCTTCTTCAGCTTCTTCCTGTAAGATGTCGATGATGTCATTAGCATAAATCACCCCCACCAAAATTCCGTTTTCATCAACAACTGGGGCGTAGGTTAGAGAATATTTACTAAAAATTTGCGCCGCTTCTTCTTTATCCATCATCACATTAAGAATTTTGATGTCATCGCGCGACATAATTTCCGACATCAAAACCTGCTTTTTATTTTTCAAAATACCGCTCACCATCACCTCAGAAATTGGGTGAAAAGCATCATCCACAATCACAATTTGATGAAAATCATCAGGTAAATCTTTAGTGTTTTGCAAATAATAAGTTGCTTGCGCAACACTCCAATCTTTTTTCACCGCAATAAAATCGCGCTGCATCAAACGCCCAACTGAATTTTCTGGATAAGCAAGTGCTTCTTCAATCTCGGTTCTGCGCTCTTCTGAAACCAAATCCAAAATTTGGTTACGATTTTGATCTTCAATATTTTCAATAACTTGAACCGCATCATCGGTTTCCAATTGATCAATAACCTTAGCACTATCTTTATTGCCAAGCAACTCAAGCAATTCGCTTTTTAAATCATCTTCAAGATAAGTTAAAACCTCAGGATCCATCTCCTGAGCCACAATTGAAATTAATTTTTCTCTGTTTTCAGAATCTAAAAAAGACAAAAAAACCGCCTGATCAGCAGGATGCAGCTCGCAAAATAGAGCCTTGGTTTTCAAATCATCACCCTGCTCTAGCGATTCTAAAATAACTGCCTTGTCAAATTCAGGTTTATTTTCCATAAATTTTAACTAATCAATACAGATTTAATAATTTCATCTTCCAGATTTATATTGATTCTATGATTCTCTTTATCAATTAAAAGTTCAACAATATTAAAAATATTTTTTGCAAATAATTTGCTTGCATCCAAAGCAACTCGGCCTGGAAAATTTTCATAGCCAATAATTTTCACCCCAAAAACTTCCTTAATTTTTCCGCTTTCAGTTAAAGCACAATTTCCGCCATTCACCGCCGCCAAATCAACAATAATTGCACCAGCTTTCATCGATTTAACCATTTCTTCTGAAATTAATGTCGGAGCTTTTTTGCCGGGAATCAAAGCGGTTGTAATCACCACATCTTGATTTTTGATTGTATCTTGCAAAAGTTTTTCCTGAAGTTTTTTATATTCTTCGCTCATTTCTTTGGCATAAACTCCATCATTTTTTTCATTTGATGCAACTTCGATAAATTTTGCGCCCAAACTTTGAACTTGCTCTTTTGCAGCAGCTCTCACATCAAAAGCACAAACCACCCCGCCAAGCCTTTTTGCCGTTGCAATTGCTTGCAGGCCCGCAACTCCAGCGCCTAAAATCATAAATTTTGCTGCAGCAACTGTTCCCGCAGCAGTCATCATCATCGGCACACATTTTGGCATTTCATAAACCGCATCAACAACCGCGCGATAACCCGCCAAATTGCTTTGCGAAGAAAGAACATCCATCGATTGCGCTCTGGTAATTCTTGGCACCATTTCTAAAGCAAAACCATGAATTTTATTTTGCTTAAAAGTTTCAATTAAATTTTGGTTAAAATATGGATTTAGTAAGGCAATAAAAACCACACCCGGCTTGACTTTAGCATAGTCAATTTCTGTTCTTTGCACCGAAATTATAACATCAATTTCTGACAAAACCAAAGCAATGTCAGTAACAATTTTTGCCCCAGCTTTTTCAAAATCCGCATCAGAAATATGCGACTTTTCCCCAGCTTTTGCTTCAACAAAAACTTCAAAACCAAATTTTTGATATTTAGAAACCAGCTCACAAGTAAGCGCCACCCGATTTTCATTAAGCAGTTTTTCCTTCAAAACCAACAATTTCATAGATCTAAGATTTAGATTAAAAATATAGAAGTTAAATCTCTTAGATAAATGTTAAAGTAAAATTTTGAAAAAAAAGGGGCCAGGCTACTTTTAAGCTTAAAAGTAGCCTGGCCCCTTTTGATTTTTATTTTATTTTGGTGCGGCTGAGAAGACTTGAACTTCCACGGGTTTTACCCCATAACGACCTCAACGTTACGCGTATACCAATTCCGCCACAGCCGCAAAGAAAGGCTTTAAACGCCAATTCGGGATAAAAAAGTAATTGTTTTAAACCAAAATGTGTGAAAACCGTCGTCTTCCTTCGATCTGGCTTAGAATTTTTAATTTAAAAAACTCACTTATTTGCATAAGCTCAAGTTTTTTAAATTAAAAATTCTAAGCCAGCTCTTTGCAATACTCGGTTTTGACACATTTTTATCCCGAACTGGCGTTTTAAACCTAAGAAACCAATGGTTTCAAACGATTTAAAGCTACAATGAAGAACGACAAATCCAAATTTGGTTGCGCTTTTAAATCTGCGACAAAATTATCAAAACGGTCAACCAAAAATTGCATGGTTTCCGCCCATTTTTCAACAGACTCGATCTGGCATAAATTTTTATTTTCACAGCTAAAATTAACCACTCTTTGAGCAATTTTTGCTTGATAGAAATATAAATCTTCCAAAATTGTTTTTGCTGAAAGTCTTTGCCAATAGTTGTCGGAAGATAAGTTGGAAACTTTGCTTCGCATCCATTTCAAAGAAAATCTAGTTCCAATTGCAAAATAAATTTTAGCAATAGTTTCTAAATCAATTTTTGAAGATGCGGCAATTTCTGCAATATCAAAAGCAGAAGCAACAGGATCAAAGGCCGCAACCTTCACTGCCAATTTTCTATCAACATTGTTTGCCGTAAATTTAGCAATTTTTCTTTCAAAAGATTCCACAGAAGCTTGTGCCAAAACGTTCGGCAACATTGAAGAAAGATCATCGCAAATTTTTCTAAATCTTGCAATAATTGAAGCTAAATCACCTTTTTGATTGTGTCTTAACAACCACAAAATTGATCTTTCTCTTAATTTTCCTGCACTTAAAAACATCTGTAATTGCGTCTCTGCGCTTACTTTCTTATCGAGATCTTCTATTTCTTTGCAAATTTCTCGAAGTCTAAACGCGTCAAACACCACAACAAATCCTTTAACCACATCAGGAATGCTAAACCCGCTATCATGACAAAGCTGATTAATAAAGGCTATGCCACCATAATTCACCACCATATTAGTGATTTGTGTTGCAATAATTTCATTACGCAATTGGTGATTTCTGATTTGATCAGCAAATTTTTCCTGCATTAATTTTGGGAAATAAGCAAATAAATCTTTTTCAAAATAAGGATCTTTAACCAAATCAGACCCAAGCAAGCTGTTGTAAATGTCCATCTTTGCATAGGCCAGCATCACACACAATTCTGGTCTAGTAAGGCCAATTTTATTAACTTGCCTTTTTTCAATATCTTTTTTGCTTGGCAAAAACTCAACTTTACGATTAAGCAATCCAGTTTTTTCAAGCCTGTCCAAAAATTGTGACTGATAACCAAGCGCCACAGGGCCTTGCGACACCGCAATTGAAATCGCTTGTGTTTGCGCATGATTGTCGTTTAAAACCAAATGTGAAACCTCATCTGTCATTGCTTCAAGAACTTGATTTCTTTCATCTAGCGTAATTTTATTAGCAAACAAAGCCTGAGTTAAAGCAATTTTAATGTTCACTTCGTGGTCAGAACAATCTACACCAGCAGAGTTATCCATTGCATCAGTGTTAATTCTTCCACCATTTAGAGCATATTCAATACGGCCTTTTTGTGTAAAACCAAGATTTCCGCCTTCTCCAATCACTTTGCAACGAAGCTCGCAACCGTTGATACGCAAAGCGTCATTTGAACGATCTCCAACTTCTTGATGCGATTCATCTGTTGCTTTCACGTAAGTTCCAATTCCACCGTTCCACAATAAATCAACTGGAGCTTTTAAAATTGCCTTAATCAAATCATTCGGGGCTAGTTCGTTTTCTTTAACGCCTAAAACTTCTTGAACTTCAGCAGAAATTGCAATTGTTTTAGCATTACGCTCAAAAATTCCTCCGCCTTTGGAAATTAATGATTTATCATAATCCATCCAACTTGAACGTGGCAAATTAAACATTCTTTGACGTTCCACAAAAGATTTTGCAGCATCAGGATTTGGATCTAAGAAAATATGCATATGGTTAAAGGCCGCAACCAACTTAATGTGCTTTGAAAGCAACATACCATTACCAAACACATCCCCTGCGAGATCACCAATTCCAACACAAGTGAAATCTTGGCTTTGCGTGTCAATTCCCATCTCGCGGAAATGTCTCATTACAGAAATCCAACCGCCTTTAGCAGTAATTCCCATTTTCTTATGGTCATAACCAACTGATCCACCAGAAGCAAAAGCATCACCAAGCCAGAAATTATATTCTGCAGAAACTGAGTTAGCGATGTCAGAGAATGTTGCGGTTCCTTTGTCAGCTGCAACCACTAAATATGGATCATTATCATCGTGAATTATAACATCATTTGGATGTTTTATTTTGCCTTCAATCACATTGTCAGTAACGTCCAGCAAACCTCTCAAGAAAGTTTTATAACATTCGATACCTTCTTTTTGAATTTCATCACGATTTAAACCAGCAACATCGCGCTTCACCACGAATCCACCTTTAGAACCAACTGGAACGATAACCGCGTTTTTCGTCATTTGCGCTTTAACCAATCCTAAAACTTCTGTTCTAAAATCTTCTTGACGATCAGACCAACGCAAGCCACCACGAGCAACTTTGCCACCTCTTAAGTGAACCGCCTCAACACGATTTGAATAAACAAAAATCTCAGCATGAGGAACTGGAAGAGGTAAATTGGAAATTTTTTTACAATCAAATTTGAAGGATAAATAGCCTTTAAAAGTTCCTTCACTAGTGTGTTGGTAATAGTTGGTACGAGTGGTTGCGTTAATAACTTCAAGAAATTTTCTAACCACCACATCTTCTGCAGGATCTTTAATTGCATTCAGACCTTCATTGATTCTAGCAGTGATTCTTGCCGCTTCTTTTTTTCTTTCTTCAAGTGAAAGTTTTAAAGAAATATCAAATTTCACTTCAAACAATTCAACCAACATCTTAGTTAAATCACGATATTTCACCAAAACATCTGCGATGAAATGGTTGCTATATCGCATGCTGATTTGATAGATATATTTGGTATAACCACGAAGCATGTAAATGTGTTTCCAATGCAGATTAGCTGCAACCGTTAAACTGTTAAGCAATCCCACCTGCATCACATCTTGCCAAATCAAGGAAATGGTTTTTTCAAAATTTAAACGGATTTTTTCTGAGAATAAATCACCAGTTCTGCTTAAATTTAGATGGAAATAGTGAATCCAAACTTTTTTTCCAGCAACATTCACAACATAAGTGTGTTCTTGAATCACATTAAAACCAAAGCTTTCCAGAATTGGCATAATTCCAGAAAGGATTATTTCTTCTTGGCGATAAATTTTTAACTCGCAAACATCAATTGGAAGCTGCTCGGAAGATTTATATAAATTAAAAACAGTGATATTTTTATTTAAACATTCTTCAATTCTTGGAATGTCAATTGCCGCGCGCTTAGAATCGAAACGATTCATATAGCTTACTGAAAAAGCATTTTTATATTTTGAAAAAAACGATAAATATCGACCATCATCAAATTTTGCTTTAATCGCATCACGCAAATCGTCACTCCAAATGCGAGTCATTTTGCTGATTTCATTTTCAACCTCAAGCTCGTTAATTTGCACATCATGGTCAATTCTGATAATAAGGTGGAATCTGGTCAGACGCGAATCAGTGATTTGAATGAAGGAATCAGTAACTTCACCTTTATATAATTCTGAAAGATAATTTTTTATTTTTTCACGCAAATCAGAATTGCTGCGCTCACGCGGGGTAAAGATCAAACAGCTAATAAAGCGACGGAATTTATCTTTGCGTGCAAAAAATCTAACTTGCGACCTTCCACAAATAGCAACGATCCCAACCGCATTTCTTAGTAAATCTTCCGCACTAATTTGAAATAATTCATCGCGTGGATAAGATTCCAAAACCGAAATTAAATCTTTATGATTATGGCTTCCTTTCGTATATCCAGATTGTTCAATCACTTGCATGATTTTATTTCTTACCAAAGGAATGGTTTCTGGACCGTTATTGTAAGCAGATGAAGTAAACAAGCCAATAAAACGATATTCCCCAACAACTTTTCCATCAGCAGAAAATTTCTGCACTCTAAATCTTTCTGCGTTGGTGTTGCGATGAATTTGCGAACGATAACGCGATTTAACAATTTCAATCACATAAGGATTTTTCACTGAATCACAAACTTCTTCAACTGAAGAGTTGGTAACTGAAGGTAAAAAATCTTTATAATTAGAAGCGAAAACCCCAAAACCTGAGTTTTCAACAGCCTCTAGCAAATATTCCCCTTTTTTAACTTCTTTTATGTCAAATTCTTTTGCACCTAAGAAAATAAAATGGCCATCAATTGCCCAAGAAATAAAATCTTTAATTTCGGCAATTTCTTCTGGTTTTTTACCAATTTTTTTAGCAAGATTTAATTGGTCTTGTGCTGTTTTTGCAAGGTCAGTCATGCTTTTCCAATCACCAACAACCAACGCAACACTTTCAACAATTTTAGAAACATTTTCATGTAAAACTTTTGCATCATGCTCTAACACAATTTTTTCTAGATGCAGCTGAATCACAGACTCTTGCTTAGAAGATTTATCATTTGCAAGCTTTTGAAAATCCCCATTTTTGTCACGCAATACGTGATAAATTGGATGTATGATGTTGTATATTTTGATTCCATGGCGGTCTAGGTAAGAAACAATCGAATCAACCAAGAATGGCATATCTTCATTAACCATTTCAAGAACAGTATATTGCGATTCAAAACCATCTTGATTTAGTGAAGGATTATAAATTCTAATTTTTGGCTCATGAACTTTTTTGTTAGCAAAGAAGCTAAAGCCTAATCGAGCATAGTCATAAAGCTCTTGCGTTGAATAGCGATGAAAATCACGTCCTTGGTTTTGAGAATAAAACACCGATAAAAATTCAATAAAATTTTTGTCAGCACCTTCATGTTTAGCAACTTCAGTAACCTTCTGAATTAGATTTTTTATTTCGTACATAAATCAAATTGAATTATTTTTTTACTAGAACCGCAACCATCTGCATACCTTCCAAACGTGGATTGGATTCAGTTTTTGCATATTCTGCCGTGTCTTTTAAAATGTTTGCCATCATCTCGCGCGCTAATTCAGAATGTGTAATCTCGCGACCTTTCATTCTGATGCTCACACGCACTTTACAACCTTTTTGAATAAATTCGATTGTATGACGAATTTTAATGTCATAATCACCTTTGCCAATGTTGATGGTCATTTTCACTTCTTTAACTTCAACCACCTTCTGCTTCTTTTTGGCATCAGAAGCTTTTTTCTGAATTTCATATCTCATTTTACCAAAATTGGCGATCTTACAAACTGGCGGAGTGACATTTGGAGAAACCTCAACCAAATCAAGATCAACATCGCGAGCCATTTTTAGAGCATCAAAAATATTTACCACACCAAGCATTTTTCCTTCTTGGTCAATCAATCGCACTTCTTTTACGCGAATTTGTTCATTAATACGAAATAAGTTATTATTAGAGTTTGCTGTAAACTCTGGCTTTGTTGGTCTCACGAGTTAATTTAAGTTATTAAAAAAATATTCATACGACTTGCCAAGCATGCGTTAAAAAATCACTTTCAACACGAACAGGCAATTAGTCAAGCATTCTACAATCTATGGATCTAAATTTCAACAATTCTATATTAAAAAATAAGGCAATTATCCCTTAAAAATACCAAAAAAGTTCAATTTCTATCCACAATCTCATAAGAAACGTTGCAATCAGCAATCGAACTTTCACATAATAACCAAGATTTTGTTTTCATTCGATCGCTAAATTTCGTCATTTCTGTTAATTTATCCTGCTCAAAAACCATAATTATTTCATAATTTTTAAATTCAGAATGAAAAAGAGGAAATGGAAAAAATGCCGAAAGTTGATAAGAAACCTTGGAGAAATTATAGCTAAAAAATTTTTGCTTACCACTTTTCCAAACAAGCTGTGGTTTTCCGTAAAAATTTTCTATATCTTTGACATCACTTCCAAGTAATGAATTTTTCTGAAAAAACACCCAAGCTGACGATTTTTGGTTAAAAGAACATGAGCAAAAAAAAGCCACTAAAATAGAAAGTGATAAATTGTAAAATATTTTTTTCATTTGCGTTTTTCAATATTGATCATTTTTTGCAAAAAACCCAGAGATCGCTCTAACTCCGTTAAGCTGGCGCTGTTTTTGACCTTCTGAAAATGTCGCTGATTTTTCAAAATTATTTTTCGATCTTTTTTGTGATCAATTTCCGCCAAATTGTTTTTAAATAAATGTTTAGAATCAACATAGCGCTCAATCAACCATGCTAAATCTTGATTGGAATTATTAAAATTTTTCTGCAAGTTAACATAATCAGCTATGGCCAATAAATTTTTGATTAAACTAAATTCATTTTCCACTTGGCGATAAGCGCCTTCTTCATAAATCGTGCCAATATAATTAATTTTTTCCGCTATAGCTTTAAAAGAAACAAGATGAGTTCCACTCATTAAATTGCGCGAAGATTTAACATCGTATAGATATTGATGATTGCTCATCGCATGATGGTTGGTTAAAAAATAAGTTCCCGGCACAACCATCAACATTTTGTTTTTGTTATCCGCCTTTATTTTGAAACAATAAGAGCTTGATTTCACTTCTTGCAACAGTTTTTCATCGTCTAATCGACACCAAACTTTATCTTCTATCTTAGACCCTGCATGAATTTTTAATATTACAATTGATTTTTTGTTATAAGGAAAACGCTCATGAAAAAAATTTGCGTCAGGAAAATTGCCAAACAGATTGTCAGTGATTGCAAGACAGGACGTGTTAATGCAAAGCAACAACAGCAAGAAGAATTTGGTTTTAAATTTTGGTGTCATCTAAAAAAAGTTTTTATGGTGTTTGGGAATATAAAATTTATTTACTTCAATAAAATCAAAGCGCCATAGATATTGATGGAATTTTTTATTTTTTGCAACAAAACTTTCAGCAGCTTTTTTAATTCTTAAAATTTGATGATTGTGCAAAACCTCTTCTACTGAAGCTTTTTGACGTCGCGCCTTTACTTCAATAAAAATGATTATGCCATTTTTTTCAGCAATAATGTCAATTTCACCAAAATAATTTTTATAGCGCCATTCTATAATTCTGTAGAATTTGAGAATAAGAAAAAAGATAACAATTTTTTCAGCAACAATGCCAAATTTATATTTATAATGTTTGGATTTTTTATTAGCAGTAAGGCGTTTAGAGTTAGGTGTTTTCATGGTTTATAGGTAGTGTTAGACTGGTCCGATTGCGGGGCAGAATTACAAATTCCGCCCAGCAATATAGTTATGCTAATTCTAAAACCAGTCTTTCTTCTTCAAAAATACAATATGCAAAAAAGTAATAAACAACATCGCAAAAGTGCAAATGTCAAATGCTGCAGGATTGCCAATTCCAGGCACT
>CAZOKU010000037.1:0-16590 GCA_964580715.1 uncultured Rhizobium sp.
ATATGATGGTAAATCTGATTTATTAAATTTAAGTGAAATAAAAACCGACTTATTACCAAGTTTTAGCGCAAACTTGAAGTCTCGCCTTTTGATGACGCTTTCAATCAGCAATTTTCAGGATCAAGAAAGTGATAAAAAACTCGATTTTTATATTAAGCTACAAAACATTAGAGGTGATGATATAGCAAAATATTGGCCAGTAACACTTGCACATAATGGGGTTAGAGATTGGGTGACTTCGCATATCAATCATGGCTTAATTAGTGATGCTTATGTGAAGTTTTCATTAAACAAAAATGCTACAGAAACAATTCTTGAAGATGTTAACTCTAAAATTAATTTTTCTAATTTAGATCTAAATTATAGCGAAAGCTTTCCTGCTATAAAAAGTCTTTCTGGAGTTGCTAATTTTACAAAAAGTGGTATGAGAATTGTGATTTCTTCTGGAGAGGTTTTGCGCAGTAAAATTCATGATGCTTTGGTTGTTATTCCTGATTTTGACGCAAAAAATGTTATGTTGATGATTCGTGGAAAATCAGAAGGGCATGCCGCGGATTCTTTAAATCACGCTAGCACTTCTGTTAATTTCGATAAATATTTTAATGGCAATTCAGACAATATTTTTGATATTCGTATTCCTTTAAATAAAACAGTTTCTTTGAAAGAAACTTATATTTCTATTAATTCAAGCATCACTAAATCTGATACAAAATATTTTAAAGGTGACTTTGATGTTTCGATTAAAAAAGATTTTCATAGCAATTCTTTCATGGTTCATGCTGATTTAGAGAAAACTAACTTGTTGATTAAGGCTTTTGGAGTTTCTAAAGAGTCTAATGTTGATTCTGGATTAGATTTTATTTTGTCGGTGGTAGATAATTATAAAAAAATTGCGATAACTAACATTTCATTGTGGAAGCAGGAAAACCTTGCAAAAGGAAAGCATAAATCAAAAATTTCAGGAAATTTTGTTTTTGCAATCGATCCGTTTCAGCTTGTAGACATTGATTTAAAGAATCTTGGTTTTGGCAAAAATAATTTTCAAATATCATATAAAACAAATAACAAAGCTTCTGTAGAAAAAATTTCAATCATGGGTGACTCTCTAAATATTGGGGAGATTATTGAGGAAAAGTTTTCCAGTAATTTGGGTGGAAAAGGATATAAAAATTTTCAACTGCAGGTTGCAGCAAAAAGGATTTATCTTTTAAAAGATAAATTTTTTAAGGAAGTATATCTATCACTTTCTTGTACTTCTGGAATATGTAATAACTTGCTTGCACGAGCTTCTTATGGAAAAGATCGCCATTTGTTATTTAATACTAAAGTTAAAAACAATAATTCTGAAATATCAGGAAGCATTATGGATGTTGGATATATCGCAGAAGCATTCGGAATTTCTAATTTAGTTTCTGGGGGAAATGCTGAAATAAAATTATATAATGAAATTAAAGAAAATAAGCCAGTTATATCTGGAAAAATTGAAATAGATGATGGAATCACTATTTTCGATAATTCGACGGTTAAAAAATTATCAAAAAACACGTTATTTTCTCAAATTAAAGACAAAATTTTTTCAAATGATAAAACTACTTTTGATAATGTAAAAATTGAATTTAATTTTACAGGTTCTTTGCTCAACATTGAGTCGTTGATTGCAAATAATTATAAAGTTGGAATCACTTCTAAAGGATTTATAAATTTAAAAGATGGCAGTCAAAATCTAAAAGGTATGATTGTTCCCGGATTTATCATCAATAATTTATTTGGTATTGGCAAAATTCCACTAATTGGTGGTGTGATCAGCGGGCTTTTGACTGGCGGAGAAGGTGGGGGGTTGTTTGGAATTCGTTATGAATATGTTAAAAAAGCTGGTGATGCAGAAGCTTCTTTTGAAACTTACAAAGTTTCAGCTTTTGTGCCAACTACGATTAAAAACCTGTTTGATTCCATTTAAAAATTAAATCATGAAAGTTAATATTATTGGGGCTGGCCTTGCTGGCTCTGAATGTGCTTGGCAATTAGCCAAAAAGGGAATTGCGGTTGAAATTTTTGAAATGCGTGATGATGAAAGAAAAACTTTTGCGCATCGCACTAAAGATTTTGCTGAATTAGTTTGTTCTAATTCTCTCAGAAGTGATGATGTTAACACTGCAATTGGTTTGCTTCATCAGGAAATGCGTTTGCTTGATTCTTTGATTATGCAATCAGCTGATGCAAATAAAATTCCGGCTGGGTCTGCTTTGGCAGTGGATCGTGATGGTTTTTCAAAATTTATTGAAGAAAAACTTTTACAAACAAAAAATGTTAAAATTTCACGTAAAGAAATTACAGAATTGCCAATTGATAGTGATGAATATTTCGTGATTGCAACGGGCCCACTCACTTCTGATGCTTTAAGCCAATCGATTTTAAAACATGGCGGGGAAGAACATCTGGCATTTTTTGATGCAATTGCTCCTATAATTTATAAAGATTCTATAAATTTTGACATTGCTTGGTTTCAGTCGCGCTATGATAAAGGTGAGGGCAAAGATTACATCAATTGTCCGCTGTCGCGCGAGCAATATTATGAATTTGTTAATGATTTAATTAATGGTGAAAAGACTGAATTTAAAGAATGGGAAAAAAACACACCATATTTTGAAGGATGTTTGCCAATTGAAGTGATGGCAGAAAGGGGTTTA
This sequence comes from uncultured Rhizobium sp., assembly GCA_964580715.1. GTDB lineage: Bacteria > Pseudomonadota > Alphaproteobacteria > Rickettsiales > UBA1997 > UBA2645. Next base: position 2,688 of record CAZOKU010000037.1, read on the forward strand.
GAGACTTTACGCTTTGGACCCATGAAGCCAGTTGGATTGACTAATCCGCGCTCTAGCGAGAAGCCTTATGCCGTGGTGCAGCTTCGCCAAGATAATAAAATGGGTACAATTTATAACATAACTGGGTTTCAAACTAAGTTAAAATATCAAGAACAACAAAGAATTTTTCGTAAAATTCCTGGACTAGAAAACGCAGAATTTGCAAGGCTTGGAGGCATTCATCGCAACAGTTTTATCAACAGCCCAAAATTGCTTGATGAATTTTTAAGATTTAAAAAATTTCCTAAAATTCACTTTGCTGGGCAAGTTACAGGAGTTGAAGGCTATGTGGAATCTGCAGCGATGGGCTTGCTTGCAGGAAGGTTTATTGCAGCAGAAATTCATCATAAAAAAATTATGAAGCCAAGCAATAAAACCGCGATTGGATCGTTGCTTCATCACATCACCATTGGGCATCAAGAAGGGAATAATTTTCAACCGATGAATGTGAATTTTGGGTTATTTGCGCCACTTGAAAGCAAAACGAAAAAACTTGATCGTAAAGAGGCTTATTCTAAAAGGGCGCTGGAAGAATTTGAAACGTTAATTTTATAATTATGAAAAATATAATAATTTTAGCTTTTTCTTTTTTGATGGTTTTTTCCTGTGGATGGAACTATAAAAACAGTGAAAAATGGGCGCAGTTAAAAGATGAATATAAATTCTGCAAAATTGGTTATAACCAGTCACCAATTGATGTTAGGCCTGATTATGTTTTTGAAAAAAAAGAGTTAGAATTTCATTATAACAGCTCTGAAATTGAGCTTGAGAGAGAAAAATTTGCAGCAAAAATTAATTTTTTGGATAAAAATTTTATTTTACTTAAAAAGAAAAAATATTGGTTACATAGTTTAGTTTTTCATCATCCAAGCGAACATTTAATCAACAGCCAAAGGCATTCTATGGAAATGCAAGTTATTCATAAAAGTGATGATGAACAATTTTTGATTCTGGCAATTTTTTTAGAAATTGGAAAAGAAAATTCTGCTTTTAAAAAAATCATTAATTCGCTTTCAAAAAAATCTGCAGCTAATAAAATAAATCTTTCAGAAATTGTTAAAAAGGATGATTTGATTTTTTATTATGATGGATCATTTACTACTCCGCCATGCAAAGAGGGGGTTAAATGGTATATAATGAAAACACCTTTGGAAATTTCTAAAGATCAAATGAATCAATTAATTAAATTGGCGATCTTTTCTAAAACAAATGCGCGACCAGTGCAGCAGTTTCATCCTGAAAGATATTAATCTTTCAATTTTCATTTAAAAAAAATCTATGCTTTTTTCAGAAGAAACCGAAAGTCTTGATAATTCTCAAATGTTAGAAAATTTATTTTCTAATTTAAACCAGCAACAAGCTGATGCTGTTGCTTCAACTGAAGGTCCGCTTTTGGTTCTTGCAGGTGCTGGAACTGGTAAAACTAAAGTTTTAACTTCTCGAATCATAAACATCGTAAATTCACACCTTGCATCGCCTTTACAAATTCTTGCTGTGACCTTCACCAACAAAGCTGCGGCAGAAATGCGTAAAAGAATTGGTGAAGTTATTGGTGAGCAAGTTAATAATTTGTGGATTGGCACTTTTCACTCAATTGCGGCAAGAATTTTGCGCCGTCATCCCGAAGTTATCGGCCTTAGAAGCGATTTTACTATCATTGACGATGATGATCAAACTCGCTTAATTAAACAAATTTTGATTGATTTAAATGTTGATCCGAAGCAATTTCCTGCAAAAAATTATCTTAATAAAATTTCGCGAGTTAAAGATGCAATGGCAAAAATTGAGCAGTCGCTTGATCCGTCACTGCCAAAATTAAAAGAAGTTTATGAAATCTATCAGCAACGCTTGAAATCAATGAATGCGGTAGATTTTGGCGATTTGCTTTTGCACAATTTAACCTTATTTCAAACCTCTCCTGACATTCTTTCTTATTATCAAGATAAATTTCGCTATGTTTTGGTTGATGAATATCAAGACACTAACAACACGCAATATCAATGGCTGTTGTTTTTAGCAGACAAACATAAAAACATTTGCGCCGTTGGTGATGATGATCAATCAATTTACAGTTGGCGTGGCGCAAATGTTGCAAATATTTTGCGTTTTGAAAAAGATTTTGAAAATGCCAAGGTTGTAAGGCTGGAACAAAATTATCGCTCGAGTGGAAACATTCTCAAAGCCGCAGATTCAGTGATTTCAAACAACAAACAACGTCATGGCAAAACTTTGTGGACACAAGCAGGGCAGGGTGAAAAAGTAAAATTACTTTCTTTTACTGACGACCGTCTAGAAGCTTTAACCATTGCCAATTTAATCAGAAATTTTATTCGTGACAAAAAATTTCAACCGTCGCAAATCGCGGTTTTAGTGCGTGCTGGCTATCAAACCAGATCTTTTGAAGAAGCATTCATCCAAAATTCTTTGCCTTATAAAGTGATTGGTGGAATGAAATTCTATGAACGCCTTGAGATTCGTGATGCCATCGCTTATTTAAGAATTTGTGCCAACACTTCTGACGATCTTGCTTTGGGAAGAATTATTAACGTGCCAAAACGTGGAATTGGAGAATCTTCAATGTCTGCTTTGCATGAATTATCAAAAAATCAGGGAATTGCATTATTTGACGCGATAAAGCAATCTTTGGCACAAGATTTAGTCAAAGGAAAAGCGCGTGATTCGCTAAAATTTTTAGTGGCGCAAATTGAGAAATTTCATGCTTTGGCAGGAAACAGCAATTTAGGTGAACTTGCCCGCATGATTTTAGTTGAATCTGGCTATATTCAAATGTGGAAAAGCGAAAATTCAATTGAAGCACAAGGAAGAATCGAAAATATCGAAGAATTTATTGGCAGTCTTGCAGATTTTTCTAATATGACAGAATTTTTAGAATATGTTTCTTTGGTTGAAGCGCGTGATGATAAGTCGCTGCAAGATGCCATCAGCATCATGACGGTTCACGCCGCAAAAGGTTTGGAATTTGACAAAGTTTTTGTTCCTGGTTTAGAAGATGGAATTTTTCCAAGCAATCGCTCAATTGATGAAAGAAACGGCGTTGAAGAAGAGCGCAGATTGATGTATGTTGCAATCACTCGCGCCAGAAAGGCATTGACTATGTCTTACGCCAAATCGCGCTATATTTTTGGAGATTATCAAATGCAAATGCCTTCGCGTTTTGTAAAAGAATTGCCAGAGCATGAAATCAATTTTGAAGAAGTGGCAATTGGCAAGGAATATGGCATAGGTGGTTTTAATTCGGCGCAAAAATCTTATTCGTCTAACTCTTATTCTTCAGGCTATTCCGCTAAATCAAATTCATCTTCTTCTTTTGGATCTTCTGCAAAAAATAATTATTCTGGAAGTTCCTATGGATCAAAAAGTTTTTCAGGCGGAAGCTTTCACAGCGCGGCTTCTAAGCAGGCAATCGCACAAAATTATCAAAATAAAACAGTTGCAAAACCATCTGCTGTTTCTGATGCAATTTCTGGAAAAAGAGTTTTTCATCAAAAATTTGGTTATGGAAAAGTGGCTAGTTCTGACGGAAATAAGCTTGAAATCGAGTTCGAAAAAAGCGGAAGAAAGACCGTAATGAAAGATTTCGTAACTTTAGCTTAAATCCATCTTTTTCACTTTTTTCATGAGAAATTAACAAAAAAATCAAATAGCAAGAACTGCTAAAAATTATTGTAATTGCATAACCGCTCACTGAAAAAACTTCCATAAAAATTCCGCCACAAATTCCGCCCAAAAGTGAACCAAGAGACCCTGTGGTTTGCAGCGCTGCATTGCTTTCAAGCAAATTTTCTTTGTGTTTGTTATTCACAATCACAATTGTTGAAACGTAAATGCAAGCAGCAAAAATTCCGAGTGTAAAATAAACAATTAGCATCAAATTATAATATTCATAAAACAAAGCGATAATCAAAGCGATCAATAAATATCCGACGAAACCGACATTGATCATTTTATAAGGATCGAATTTTTTTAATATCATTCCAACGACTAAATCAGCAAAGAAGCTGGACATAAAAGCGGTAATAAGAAGCCCAGCATTTTCTGCGCTTAATCCAATTTTTTTGCCGAAAACTACTGTAAAGCTCAAAAAGAAAAAATTCTGAAAATCAAAGAAAAATCTGCCTAAAAAACAACGTGGATCATCTTTTATAAAAGCAAAAAAATTGGTTTTTTGTGAGGTGATTTTAAGATCTTTTAATAAAATAGACTTATCAATGATCCAGTAAGAAAAAAGCACCAAAAGCGAAGAAATAACAAAAGAAATATATTTTTCTGCGCCGCTAAACTTCACAATAAGCGGGCCTAAAGCAAGGCCGACTGAAATTAATGTGCTGTAAATTCCTGTAATTAGGCCACGATTTGCATCAGATGAAGAAATGTTAAGCAAAGCCTGTCGAAACACCACATAAGCAACCCAACAAGCGCCCATAATGAAAGTGGTTAAAACCCACAGAATATAGCTTTTATAGAAAAATATTACACAGATGCTGAAAGTGTAAATTCCACTAATTAAAAGCAGAAATTTTGAACCGTTGATTCTTTTGATTAGATGAGATAAAGCTAGTGACATCAATATTCCGCCACAAATTTCGCAAGCTGAAGCAATGCCAATTTTGGCAGGATTTATACCGTTTTTTGTTAAAACAGCTGGAAAAGTTACGAAATTCATTCCAACTGCGGTGGCAAATAGAAATATACTGCCGAATAATTTATTGATTGAGTTGGTGAAAGACTTCATTTTGTAGAATATGAATTTATACTAAAAGTTAATATTAATTAAATTGCACTTTTTGCTTAAATAGGTAATTTTTCAATTACATTTTAACAAAACCTAAATAACAGCTTTATTTTACTAGTAAATGGCAGAAAATTCAAAAGAAACTTCGCCAAGCAGCAAGTTGCTTGATCAAATAAATTTTCCTTCTGACTTAAGAAAGTTTCCGAAGGAAAATTTACAGCAAATTGCAGATGAATTAAGACAAGAAACCATTGCTTCTGTTTCGCAAACTGGCGGGCACCTTGGCGCGGGGCTTGGTGTGGTCGAGCTTACTGTCGCATTACATTACGTTTTTGACACTCCACATGATAAATTAATTTGGGATGTCGGACATCAAGCATATCCTCACAAAATTCTCACTGGTCGCAAAGGCCGTATGAACACAATTCGCCAACCAAACGGGCTTTCTGGCTTTACCAAAAGAAGCGAAAGCGAATATGACGTTTTTGGGGCGGGGCACAGCTCAACTTCTGTTTCTGCGGCACTTGGAATTTCTGTTGCAAAAAAATTTAAAAATGAAAAATCCAGCGTTATTGCAATAATTGGTGATGGCGCAATGTCAGCGGGGATGGCTTATGAAGCCATGAACAACGCGGGCGCACTTGAAGATGAATTTTTAAGAAATAATCGTTTGATCGTTATTTTAAATGACAATGACATGTCAATTGCGCCGCCCACAGGGGCTATGTCACATTATCTTTCCCGTCTGGCTTCTTCTAAATCATATTTAAAAATTCGCGATATTGCAAAAAAATTTGCTCACAAGCTTCCAGACTCAATTGGTAAATATCCGCGTAAATTTGAAAAAGCTGCAAAAGAATGGTGGATGGGCGGAAACATCTTTGAAGAGATGGGTTTTTATTATATTGGGCCAATTGATGGGCATAATTTGGAAGTTTTAGTGCCAATTCTGCAAAATATTCGCGATGATCATTCAAGTGATCCAATTTTGATTCATTGCGTCACTGAAAAAGGCAAGGGCCTTACAGATTCAATGGATTCGGAAGATAAATTGCATGCAGTTGCAAAGTTTGATTTGCAAACCAAAATTCAAAATAAGCCAAAATCAACATATTTAAACTATAGCAAAATTTTTGGCACAAAACTTACTAAACTTGCCAAAAATGATGATAAAATCATCGCTATAACTGCTGCAATGCCAACTGGAACAGGGCTTGACATTTTCGCTAAAGAACATCCGAAGAAAATTTTTGATGTGGGAATCGCCGAGCAACATGCGGTTACATTTGCTGCTGGTCTTGCTTGTGAAGGGCTTAAACCTTATGCCACAATTTATTCCACTTTTTTACAGCGGGCTTATGATCAAGTGGTTCATGATGTGGCGATTCAAAAGCTTCCAGTTAGATTTATGATGGATCGTGCAGGGTTTGTTGGGGCTGACGGCCCAACTCATGCTGGGTCGTTTGATATTGCTTACCTAATTAATCTGCCACATTTTGTTTTAATGGCGCCAAGCTCTGGACAAGAATTGGTGAAGATGATGAATACGGCAAACCAAATCAATGATCGACCAAGCGCAATTAGATATCCGCGAGGTGATGCTGACACAGAAATCAATTTTGATGATAATGAAATTCTTGAAATTGGTAAAGGAAAAGTTGTTCAAAATGGCACAAAAATTGCGATAATTGCCTATGGAACCATCATAAATAACGCAATTCTTGCAGCAAAACAAATTGAAGAAAAATATGGTTTAAAAATCACAATTGCCGATGCGCGTTTTGCTAAGCCTTTTGATGAGGCTTTGGTTAGAGATCTTGCAAAAAATCATGAATTTTTAATCAGCATAGAAGAGGGCACAATAGGCGGTTTTGGCTCAGTTTTGGCACAATTTTTGTTAAATTCTGGCTTGATGGATCAAAAATCCTTTAAATTTCGCTCTTTATTCATGAAAGACGAATTTATTGAGCAAAATAAGGTTGAGGTTATGCAGGAGGAAGCTGGTGTTGGGGTGGTTTCTGTGATTGATTTGATAGAATCTGTTCTAGGTTTTGCTAAAGCTGGATAGGCGTTTGATATGAACATGTGGACGGGGTCAGGAGACCCCGTCCTGCAATAGGTGCTGCGGTGGTTTCTATATTAAATTTGTTAGAAGATTTTTTAGACAATAACTAACTAATCCCCTGATTTACAGCTATTATGCTTTACTTTTAAAGTTAGATATTGTTTTTTTGCAGGAAATTGGTTTTAACTTTTTAGACTATAGCAATGACAATTAAGCAAATTCCAAACTATCTCACCGGTTTTCGTATTGCGATAATCCCGATTTTAATCCTTTCTTTTTATATTCCGGGAATGGTTGCTAATGTTATTGCAGCAACACTTTTTGCAATTGCTGCAATCACCGACTATTTTGACGGATATTTTGCCCGCAGTTTAAAAGTTCAATCAAATTTTGGTAAATGTTTAGATCCAATTGCTGACAAATTGTTGGTGATAACGGCAATTGTTATGTTAGTTAATTTTAGTGACAGAAGCCTGTGGATTCTGATTCCTGGCTTGATCATAATTTGTCGTGAAGTTTTGGTTTCTGGTCTAAGAGAATTTTTAGCAGAGCTTCATGTTAGTGTTCCTGTGAGCAAACTTGCGAAATATAAAACTGGTGTACAAATGACTGCGATCACTGGCTTGTTGCTTGGCGAAAAAGGCTCTTCTTATGCGCTTTATTATTGGATTGACGGTTGGGTGGAGTTGGATGTCAAATTTCTGATTATCAGCTTTATTGTAACTGCTTCAAAATTGCTTTTTGCACTTGCAGCATTTTTAACTGTTATTACTGGTTACGCTTATTTTAGGGTCGGATTTAGAAATATGTGATTTTTTACGCTTTACGTAAAAAAATATGATTAATGGGCACACAATCACAACAACAATTAAAGCGTGATTTAAATATTCCTTCACCAATTTTTCATTTTCCCCAATCATATATCCAATGGCAGAAAGAGTGGTTGTCCAAATTGCTGAACCAGCGGCGGTGTAATAAATAAACTGAACTTTATTCATTTTTGCAAGACCTGCAAAAAAGGAAATAAAATGACGAAATCCTGGTAAAATTCTGCCAATAAAAACCGAGATTGAGCCATGACTCTTAAAAAAAACTTCGATTTTATTTACCAGCTCTGGCTTGATAAAAAAATATTTTCCAACACGAAATAAAACTCCTCGGCCAAAGTGAAGCGCCACATAGTAAAAGAAGATTGCCCCGCAAACATTGCCAAGAATTCCAACAATTGTTGCAAGATAAATGTTGACCACGCCGTGAACAGCAGCAATTCCAACTGGAATCATAACCAATTCGCTTGGAATTGGCACCAACGTGCTTTCAAGAAACATGCCGATAAAAATTCCTAAATAGCCAATTTCAGAAATAAAAGTGATGATAAGTTGAATGACAGAGTCAAATAAGGCGGTCATGAGAATTAGATTTTTTTAAGAAAATTGTTTTATGAATTGTTTTATGTCGTCTTTTTTATATCGTCTAATTCTTTTTGCTTCGATTATAGCGCGGATTTTTTGATAGGTGTTGTTTAAGTCATCGTTAATTAATATAAAATCATATTCGTCAAAATGGCTGATTTCGCTGCGCGCTTTTTCCATGCGATTGCGCACCACTTCATCAGTGTCTTGAGCGCGTGCGCGCAATCTTCGTTCAAGTTCTTGCATTGAAGGTGGAAGAATGAAAATTGAAATAACTTCATCATTTCCAAATTGTTCTTTAATCAAGCGAGCACCTTGCCAATCAATGTCAAACATCACACAACTGCCGTTTTTTAATTCATCTTGCACCATCTTTTTTGGCGTGCCATAAAAATTTCCAAAAACATAAGCATGTTCAAGAAAATCATTATTTTCGACCATGGTTTCAAACTTATTTTTATCAACGAAAAAATAATGTTGTCCTTCAACTTCTTGCGGTCGTTTTGGTCTGGTGGTTGCTGAAACCGAAAGTTTTATTAACGGATCATTTTGCGCAATCATACGACAAAGCGTTGATTTACCAGCACCAGAAGGTGAAGAAATGATAATTAAAAATGGTTGGTGATTTATATACATGATTAATTATTCGTCTTTAACGATGCTAATGTCTGGTGCGTCAGGGGCTTTCATTCCAACAACATGATAACCAGCATCAACGTGAAGATTTTCTCCAGTAACGCCATTTCCTAGCTCTGAAAGCAAGAAAACAGCAGCGCCACCAACATCTTGCAATGAAACATTGCGACGAAGAGGAGAGTTATATTCGTTCCATTTGAAAATTAGTCTGAAATCGCCAATTCCACTTGCAGCAAGAGTTTTAACTGGGCCTGCAGAAATCGAATTTACGCGAATATTGTCTTTACCCATATCCATTGAAAGATAACGCACGCTTGCTTCAAGAGCAGCTTTTGCAACACCCATAACGTTATAATGAGGCATAACTTTTTCAGCGCCATAATAGCTGAGGGTGATGATGCTGCCGCCGCCAGCTTTTTTCATTAATCCTTCAGCTGCTTTAGAAACACTGACTAAAGAAAACGCAGAAATATTCATGGTGTTAACAAAGTTAGCTGGACTAGTGTCGAGATATTTTCCGCGCAGCTCTTCTTTGTCAGAATAAGCAATGGCATGCACTAAAAAATCTAGCTTGCCCCATTTTTCTTCTAAAACTTCGAAAACTTTTTTCACTGATTCTGGGTCGTTAACATCACAAGGAAGGACGATATCAGATCCAACTGAAGCTGCTAAAGGTTCAACACGTTTTTGTAAAGCTTCGCCTTGATAAGTGAAGGCAAGTTCAGCACCATATTTTTTTGCTTCTTCAGAAATTCCCCATGCAATCGAGCGATTGTTTGCAACGCCCATGATTAAGCCTTTTTTTCCTTGTAAAATTGTCATAGATTATTGAATTATTTTGAGTAAAGCCAAGGAGTAACGTTTTTATTGCGTTGCTCAAAAGCCGAAATCTGGTCAGACTTTTGTAAAGTTAAACCAATGTCGTCTAATCCTTCAATCAAGCAGTGCTTTCTGAAAGAGTCAACTTCAAATTTGTAAATTTTATTTGCTGCACGAACTTCTTGTTTTACAAGATCGATAGTGAAACTGTTATTTATTTCTTCGCTATATTCAAGCAATTCTTCAACTTCTGTTGCAGCAAGAACAATTGGCAAAATGCCGTTTTTAAAACAGTTGTTATAGAAAATGTCAGCGTAGGAAGGTGCGATAACTGCTCTAATGCCGAAATCCATCAAGGCCCAAGGAGCATGCTCACGGCTTGATCCACATCCGAAATTGTCGCGTGAAACAAGAATTTTTGCGTCGCGATAGTTTTGTTTATTTAAAATAAAGCTAGGAATTTCTTCGCCGTTTAAATCATAGCGCATTTCGTGAAAAAGATTCACGCCAAGACCAGTTCTTTCAATGGTTTTTAAAAACTGCTTGGGAATGATCATGTCGGTGTCAACATTGATCAAAGGCAGTCCAGCAGCGATTGAAGTTAGAATAGTAAATTTTTGCATTTTCAATAAAAAAATCAGAAGAATTCTTAATAGCGCATAATAAAATGAATAGCTACAAAATTACAAGCTTATTTTTTAAAAAGGGGTCAGACCCCTTTGTTAAAATTTTTGATAAAGATTCCTTCAACATCAGCTTTAATCTGCTCTTGCAGTTCTTCTAGTGAGGTGAATTTTTTTTCTTCACGAATAAAGTCAAGCAGCTGAATTTCTGCTTTCTTGCCGTAAAGATTTTGATTAAAATTAAAAATGTGAGTTTCAAAGATTGGTTCTAAAGCTTCTATAGCAGTTGGTTTTATACCGAAATTAGTGATTGAAGCAAAAGTTTGATTTAAATGTGGAAGGAAAGTTGAAGATCTGTAAACTCCAAATTTTGGTTTTATAATAGGTGGTTTTGCTTTAAGGTTTAAAGTTGGAAAACCAAGAGTTCTAGCAAGTTTTTTTCCTTCATTTACAGATCCGCTGATTGTAAAATTTTTAACTAAAAGTTGATTAGCCTTTTTGATTTCGCCACTTGTGATAAGCTTTCTTATCAAGCTCGAAGAGCAAATTTGATTTTCAAAAGTTACGGCAGAAATTTCTGTTGTAGGAAGAAATTTTTTAAGCAGAGAAAAATTTCCCTCACGGTTTTTTCCAAAAGTAAAATCATGCCCGACAACCAGTTCTTTGACATTTAATTTTTTAATTAAATTTTCTTTTATAAAATCAATTGCAGAAATTTCTGCGATTTGTTGATTAAAAGGCAAGACAATGACGAGATCAATTTTTGCTGCACGAAAAATTTTTAATTTTTGTGCCAAACTTGTAATACGAAAATCTTTAGCTTGCTGTGGTTTAAAAAAAGATATTGGATGAGGTTCGAAGGTTAACACCGCAGAAGTAAGGTTATTTTGTGCAGCAATTTCATTAACTTGGTTAAGAATTTTTAAATGTCCTAAATGAACGCCATCAAAATTTCCAATTGTAAGCGACAAAGGAAAAATCTGCTGTGGTAAATCAAGTTTTTTTATTTCACGAATAACTAGCATTACTATGTTTTAATTATTATAAATAACATTCTGGTTTATTTAACTAAACTTATAAAATGATTAAAGTAATTCTTCTAACATTTTTTATTTTTTTGTCTACTAGCCTAAAAGCAGAGGAAAATTTTAGTCATGGAATTTCAGTTTTTGGTGATTTGAAATATCCTAAAAATTTTTCTCATTTAGACTACGTAAACCCAAGTGCTCCTAAAGCTGGAGTTGCAAAATTTGCTTCTGAAGGAAGTTTTAATAGTTTAAATCAATTTATCTTAAAAGGAATTCCTGCGGAAGGGCTGTCTTATTTATATGACAGTTTGATGGAAGGCGCTGATGATGAAATTTCTTCTCGCTATGGCTTGGTTGCTGAAGGTGTAAGGCTTGATGAAGATGGAATGGAATTTAAATTGCGACAAAATGCTTTTTTTCATGATGGCAAACAAATAACTGCTGATGATGTGGTTTTTACTTTTAACATTTTAGTCAAAGAAGGTCATCCATCTTATAAAATGGTGTTTCGTGAGGTTAAAAAAGTTGATAAAATTGACAAATTTAGAGTTAAGTTTTTTTTCAGTAAAAATCATAATCGCAACTTGCCAATAACCATTGCATCAATGGTGGTTTTGCCTAAACATTATTATGAAAAAGTTGATTTTGCAAAAACGACGCTAACGCCTCCACTTGGTTCTGGCCCTTATAAAATCAAAGAAATCAAGGCTGGTAAATCAATTGTTTATGTAAGAAACGAAAATTATTGGGCGAAGAATCTTCCTATCAATCGCGGTCGTTATAATTTTAACCAGATCAGTTTTGACTATTATCGTGATAACAATGTTTTAATTGAGGCTTTTAAAGCAGAAAGATATGATTTTCGCGTTGAAAACATAGCTCGCAATTGGGCAAATGCTTATAACATTCAAGCTGTAAAAGATGGCAAAATCATCAAAACCGAGGCGAGGCATCACTTGCCAAGCCCGATGCAGGCTTTTGTTTTAAATTTAAGAAAACAAAAATTTCAAGATTTAGCTCTTAGAAAAGCCATAACTTATGCCTTTGATTTTGAATGGTTGCAAAAACATATTTTTTATAATTCCTATAAAAGAACGGAAAGTTATTTTGCTAATTCAGAGTTTGCCTATAAAGGGTTCTCTTTGCCAAAATCAAATGGTGATGGATTTAATCGTCAAAATATAATTGAAGCTAAAAAAATTCTTGATCAGGCTGGATATTATGTTTTAGACGGCCAACTTTTTTCTAAAAATGGCGAATTAATTGAAATAGAGTTTTTAATCAACAGTCCAGCATTTGAAATGGTGATTGCGCCTTTTGTAAAAAACTTAAAAAAACTAGGGATTGTTGCAAAAGTGCGATTGATTGAGGAAAACCAATATCAAACTAGGGTTAATAATTTTGATTTTGATGTGATTGTTGGGGTGTTTGGACAGGCTTTAATTCCCGGCAATGAGCTGTTTGGCTATTGGCATTCTTCACAAAAAAATGTTAAAGGAAGCCATAATTTATCTGGACTTGATGACAAAATAGTTGATAGATTAATAGAAAAAATCATCCATGCTAAAGAAAGAGCGGAGTTAAGAAATTTATGTCAAAAGCTTGATAAAAGAATGTTGGAGAATTATTATCTAATTCCTGAATGGTATAGTGATAGTTACAGAATTTTATATCGTGATATTTTCGCTATGCCAAAAACTATGCCAAGCTATTCAATTGCAATTGATAGCTGGTGGATAAAAAATAAATAAAGCTGTTTTTTTGTCACCCTGAGTTTGTCGAAGGGTTAATAATGTTTTAAAAAATAATATTTTATGTTCATCCAAATCGAAGAAACGCCAAATCCTGCAACATTAAAATTTGTTCCAGATGGCAAAATTGTTTTAGAAAAAGGAACGGCAAATTTTAAAAGCCAGAAGCAAGCTTCAACTGTTTCCCCTTTAGCCTTGCAGCTTTTTGAAATTAAAGGAGTTGAAGCAATATTTTTTGGTCATGATTTTATTACAATCACTAAATCAGAAAAAACCAACTGGCAGGAAATCAAAGCAGAAGCTTTGGCTGTAATTATGGATTTCTATGTTTCAGGAAAACCAATTATCTTTAAACAGAAGGAAGAAGCTTCTGTAACAGAAGAAAATGACAGTGACATTGTTAAACAAATTAAAGAATTAATTGAAATCAAAGTGCGTCCTGCGGTTGCTATGGATGGTGGTGATATAATTTATCGTGGTTTTGAAGATGGCATTGTGAAGCTTGAGCTTAAAGGCTCTTGTTCTGGCTGCCCGAGTTCAACAATCACTTTAAAAAATGGTATTGAAAATATGCTAAAACACTATATTCCAGAAGTTGTTTCGGTGGAACAAGTTATGGAAGATAGTGATTAGTTTATTGTGAAGACATGAATGGTCAGTTGGTTTCATGAGACTCCAACCTTCATACGACACAAGGCCGACACTAAAGAAGAATTTGCATCCGTAGCTCAACTGGATAGAGTGTTGCTTTCCGAAGGCAAAGGTTGGAGGTTCAAA
>CAZOKU010000038.1:0-14774 GCA_964580715.1 uncultured Rhizobium sp.
AGATTTTCTTTCAGAAGCTTCTGCTCTTCTTTCAGCATCAGCTAGCTGTTGTTTTATTTCCGCTATTTTTTTAGGAAAATCTAGCAAAGCAGCGTCCATTTTGGTTGCTAATGCTTTATCTTCAGTATTTTCTGAATCTCCAACTGAAAGCCCCAATGGTTGTTGGGACAATGGTTTTGTAGCAGTATCATAAGATGATCTAGCATCATCATGTAGACCAGCTCCACCAGGAAGAGGAGCTCTAGAAACAGCGCTAGATTTTGGAAGTGCTGAACTTTGTTCTTCCAAAAATTGAACTACCCTTCTAGAAACATCCCTAGCATATTCCTTTAATTGCGATTGCACTTCTTGTGATTCTGCTAATTGAATTTGCAATTGCTCTTTCTCTCTTGCTTCTTTACCTATTGCATCTTTAAGAGATTTAGCTTCAGATGAATAAGATTTCACTAATTTTTCTGTATCTTGTTTCTGTTCTTGCAATTTTTGCTCAAGATTAGCTTTTTGTTTTTCTGCCTCTGCTCTTGTAGTTGCCAGCATTGTTACTTCTTTAACTAATTCTTCAAAATCACCTATATCTAATCCACCCTCTTTTAGTGTCGTTAATAATTCAGTAACCCCTGATAAATCAGGTTCAACAGCACCCTCACCATCTTCCCCAGATTGCGCTCTAAGAGATGCAGCTGTTTCGGCCAGTTTTTTAACTGCTGATAATAATTTTTCTCTTTCTGCTAGAGTTGCGAACTCAGCCGCATTAACTTTAGCTTGAGCTGTATTAGTAGTTTGGTCAACTAATGCTCTAGATTTTTCTGTGATATCTCTATTAATGTCTAGTAATTTTGTTACCTCTGCTTTTGCGTCAGCGACTTCAGCTCTTGCGGTAGAGGCTTGAGCTTTTGCGGCAACGGCTTGAGCTTTAGCTTCATCAACATCTCGTGTTAATTCAAAAACTCGTTGTTCAAAATCTCCCTTAACCCTTTCGTTTTCACGTCTTAACAAATCTAATACTTGATCAGCGTGATCTCTTTCCTTAGAAATTGCTTGCAACTTACTGTCTACTTTTTGAGTGAGTCTTTGTAATTCTGAAATGCTTTTAGCTCCCGGCGTTTGTTGAACACTAGAAGAAGTTGTATCAGGTCTTATTGGTGTATGAACTAAATCACCAGCTCCACCAGAACCCAATGTTTCTGATAAACTTGCCACACTAGTCCCTACATCTTGTTCTCGAGCTTGATATTTTTCAATCTTTTCTATTGCCTCCTTGATTTGTGCTTCAAGAAACATATTGTCGTCTGTTAATATTTGCAAATCTCTGTTGGATTTTTCTAATTCAGTCTCTTTTCTTCGTAACTCCTCAATTTCCTTTTTTAGTCTTTCTAACTCTGACAATTCAGCTTTGGCCGCCATAAGTTCTTGATACTTTTGCATCAAAGTATCTTGTTGACTTTTATGTTGAAGTAAAAGGCTTGCGTGCGCTTCACTAAGCGCTCTTCTTTGTTCTTCAGCCTTTTTTAAAACTGCAACTAAACCTTCTATTGCTGATTTTGTAGGGCTTTCATCGCTATGACGAGAAGCCTCTTCTAATTCTTTAATTAATGAAGAAAAGTCTTGTCCACCATCCAAAACCGCGGAATCTTCACTAGAAGCAGATTGAGAACGTTTAGCAAAGCTCTCAATTGCTGTTTGCGTTGACTGGACAAACTTTTCTGCGGCAAGTTTACTAGCTTCTGCTTCAGCTAGTTTTTCTTGTAATACTTTAACATCTAATACATAAGCTTCTAATTTTTTTTGGTTTTCTCCTAATCCTTTAACCGCTTGCTCAAGTAATTCTTGCAATCTCGTATTGTCTGCTTTTAATTCATCAACCTCTGACTTCAGAATTGCATTATCTGCTAACGCATTCCCTTGAAATGCTAAATTTCTTTCTGAAGCAGCACTTCTTTCTTCTTCTCGCTGAATTTTTAATTGTAATTCTATTATTTTAGCTTCTAAATCTGATACTACCACTTTATTATTATCAACCACTTCTCGAAGTAGTAATTCCTCTTCTGTTTTTAGTTTCAATTTTGATTGAAGAGTTTCATATTCTGATTTAAGTCTTGTAATTGCACCTATAAATATCACTTTAGCTTGGGATAATTTTTCCCCTGTAGATGTTTTTTTATCAAAACCTATTAGATCACCTACTAAGTCCAAGTAGTCTTTATATGTTTGTATCTCTGCTTGTTCATTAGCTTTTACCAATGATTTTTGCTTTTCTTGCTCAAATTGTAATTCTTCTTTAAGACGACTTAGTTCTACTTCAAATTTTCCTCTTTCTTCTGCAAGAGTCTTTCTTAATTCTTCTGAGCTAAATACTAATGAATGATTTCTTTTTTTTAGGTCTGCAATTGTAGAGCCTAATAGATCTAACTTTGCACTATTTTCATCTGAGACAGTTTTATTTATAGCTACCTGATGTGCAAATTTTTGCTCATTTGCCTGTACAATTTTTGCAACAATTATTGTAAATAGTGTTACTATATATTTATGTCGATCTGTATCTGCAGTTAAAGCGGATAATGCAGCTGCTGCTCCTTCAGCGCTAAAGACAACCTCTAATTCTTTCTCAAGTTCTGCTTTGTTAGGATGAAGATTACCACTAAAACTAAATGTTGATGCGGCAATCTGTTGAAAATAAAGAATTATTTTTGCTTTACGAGTCTCAAATGATTTAGAAGTAAAACCACCAGCTTTTCCTTCTACATTGTTTAATATTGCATTTGATCTATAAGCTTCTTCTAATAGATAATCTAAGTGATTAGATAATTCTTCTACAGACAGAGAAGGACCACCTACATTTACTACTTCTGCTTCTGCTGATGATCCATCTTCTGCTTCTGCTGATGATCCATCTTCTGCTTCTGCTTGTCTTCCTCCTGATAATGAAGTTTTCCCGAATGTCGTTTGTAATCCAGGTGCTGTAGATTCCGACCTGAAATTTCCACTTCCACGAGGATCATAAAATTTAGAAGAAGCTGAATCACCACCTAAATAACTTCTCTTCTTTTGCACAGCAGTTCTCAAGGGAGGTGCTACACTAGCTGCACCTGCACCTCCACCTCCAGCTGTTGCTGCTGCTCTTGTATTAGATCCTCTTCCAGCAGTTCGTTCTCTGGTGTTATCAGTAGAAGAAAAAGCTACACTACCATCTGAACTAACTGCCGCCCATGGAGCATCAGTTGCCGAGAGAGATGCTTTACTAACTGCACTTGCACTTCCCCGTCCAGCTGTTGCTGCTGTGGACGCATCAGCCGAACTAACTCTACCTCCATAATCAGTTACTCTAACCTGACCTGAAATTGTAACAGGTCGAAGTGCCGCATATTGTGTCCTAGTCAAAGCCGTGTTTCCACCAGACAACTTTAGTGTACCTCCTGCAGCTCTCTTAGAATATTCACCTTCTGCAGCTTTCTTAGCTGCTATATCTTGGACTAAGTCTGATCCTGACATTGTTGCAAAAAAATATAGCCTGATCACTGATCAGGGCTTGATTAATAAGACTTTTGAAGGCTATTTAAAAAGAAAAATGATAATTATCAAGTTTATTTATGGAAAGGTTTAAAAAAGCTGCTTGTGAAAAGAATGAGTAGCAAAATTAAAAAACATGCTTTTGGTTAATTTATGGCGTGAGCTTGGGGGGAAGTTAGAAGAGTTAGCCTTACAATCGATTTGATGCAGAACTCCCGTCATCCTTCGACAAGCTCAGGATGACTGTTAAGGAAACCGTTTGCTAGGCAGAATTTGCAGTCCCTTGTTGCTGGGCGTAAACTCAGTGCTGGGCGGGATTTGCAATCCCGCCCTTGAAATTCATGCCCTTGTTTAATGCTAGGTATGAACCTGTGGGCGGAGTTACTTTACGAAGCCCAGCACTGAAACTCTGCCCAACACTGAAACTACGCCCAGCACCAGAACGCATTAAAAAACTTTATTTCAGCAAATCTGGGCGATTTTTCTGGGTGGTTAGAATCGCTTGTTGTTTGCGCCAATTGTTGATTTCTTTGTGATTGCCGGAGGTTAAAACTTCGGGGACAGTGATTCCGCGCCAGGTGGCGGGGCGGGTGTAGTGGGGATATTCAAGCAGGTTGGCAAAATTTGCGGCTTGATTGAAAGATTCTTCGTGTAATGATTCTTCTTTGCCTAAAACCCCTGTTACATTTCTTAAAATTGCGTCAATTACCACATAGGCGGCCATTTCGCCGCCAGATAGAACATAGTCGCCGATCGAAATTTCTTCCATTTGCAGCTGGTCGATGGCGCGCTGGTCAACGCCTTCATAGCGGCCACAGAGTAAGGCGATTTCTTGCTGTTTTGCCAGTTCAACTGCGGTTTCTTGGGTGAATTTTTTGCCGCGGGGCGAGAGATAAATTAGTTTGGTGGTTTTTAGGGTTATGTTGCTTTCGATGGCGTTTGCGATTATGTCGGGTTTTAACACCATTCCAGCACCGCCGCCGTAGGGTGTGTCGTCGACGGTTTTTCTTTCGTCAAGTGCGTAATCGCGAATGTTGATTGCTTTTAGTGACCAGATGTTTTTGTTAAGCGCAGCACCAGTTATTGAGGCGGCAAGCGGGCCGGGGAATAGTTCGGGGAAAAGTGTGAAGATTTTGAATGAAATCATGTTTTTTGTTTATGTTTTTTAGGGTGGAAAATGAACGTGGGGACGGGGTTAGAAACCCCGTCCCGCAATATCATAAAGCCCAGCATCGAACTGAAATTTTTTATTTTGTATTATTGATTTTTTGTCTTTGCCGGTCGGGGTCTCATGACCCCGACTGACCGTTCATGTCCTTATTATGGTTTGATATGAACATGGGGACGGGGTTAAAAACCCCGTCCCGCAATGGGGTAACGTTTTAAAAAAACTGCTTCATTTTCAAAACAGCTTTTTGCATGGTTTGTTCATCATGAATTAGGGAAAAGCGAGCGAAGCCCTCGCCATTGCTGCCAAAGCTGCTTCCTGGCGAAAGGGCCACGCCTGTTTTAGCAATTAAATTTTTGCAAAATTCAAATGAATTGCTAGAGTTTCTAGCATAAATTTCTTCGGGAATTTTGGCCCAAACAAACATGCTGGCTTTAGGTTTTTCAACTTCCCAATTAAGCTCGTCTTTCAGCAATTTCACTAAAAATTCGCCACGTTTTTGATAAAGAGTTCTTAAATTTTTTAAATATTCATCACTTTTTTCACTCAAAGCTTCAGTTGCAACCATTTGCAGCGGCTCAAACGAGCCATAATCAAGGTAAGATTTGATTTTGTAAAGTGCGGAAATCAAATTTTTGTTGCCAACCGCAAAACCAAGGCGGCAACCCGCCATGGAATAGCTTTTTGACACTGAAGAAAATTCAATGGCAATGTCTTTGGCGCCCTTCACTTCTAGGATCGAATGTGGTTTGTCTTTTTCGCTGAAATAAAGCTCGCAATAAGCAATGTCGGAAATTATGTAAATTTGGTGTTTTTTGCAAAAATCGACTAATTCTTCATAAAAAGCCAAATCGGCAATTTCGGTGGTTGGATTGCAAGGAAAGCTGACTATCACTGCTTGCGGCTTGCGCGCGGCAGTTTCTACATGTTGTTTGAATTTGGTTAAAAATTCTGACGCGCTGATGGCGTTGATGTGCAGCAAGTTGGTTTTTGAAATTACAAAAGCAAAAGTGTGAATTGGATAAGACGGGCTAGGCACGCAGATATAATTTTCGCTGTCAGAAATTGCGGTGGCAAGGCTTGCTATTCCTTCTTTGGCGCCAATTGTAACCAGGCTTTCTGATTGGTAATCAAGATCGACATTGAAGCGGCGTTGGTAGTAAGCGCAAATTGATTTTTTGAGCGCGTCGATTCCGCCAGTGACGGAATAGCCAAATAAATTTCCTTGGCGTGACAGCTCGGAAAGTTTTTCCATCACATGCTTAGGCGGCGTAGAATCTGGGTTTCCCATGCCAAAATCGATGATTTCTAAACCTTTGGCTTTTGCTTCATTTTTAAGCTGATAAATTGCGGCAAAAATGTATGGGGGAAGCTTTTCGGTGAGATAAAATTTATTTTGCATTGATCTTGTTTTAATGAACCTGTGGGCGAAATTACAAATTTCGCCCAGCATCGAAATAAAATTTATTTAATGATTTTTTGTTGCTTTCAATTGAATGTGCAGCTCGCGCAGCTGTTTTTCTGAAACATTTGCTGGAGATGCCATCATTAAATCTTGGGCTTTGCCGTTCATTGGGAAAGGAATCACCTCGCGAATGTTTGGCTCGTCGGCTAGAAGCATCACGATGCGGTCGATTCCCGGAGCAAGACCACCGTGTGGAGGCGCGCCAAACTTGAAGGCGTTTAACATTGCGCCAAATTGTTTTTCCACCACTTCAGCGCCGTAACCCGCGATTTCAAAGGCTTTATACATAATTTCTGGCTGGTGATTTCTGATGGCGCCAGAAGAAAGCTCAACTCCGTTGCAGACGATGTCATATTGGAAGGCCTTGATTTTAAGCGGATCTTGCTCGTTTAAAGCCGACATTCCGCCTTGCGGCATTGAAAATGGGTTGTGCGAAAATTCAACTTTGCCTTCATCGCTTAACTCATACATCGGAAAATCAACGATCCAGCAGAATTTATAGATTGATTCGTCAATTAAGTTTAAGTCATGCCCCAGCTTGATGCGCGTGATTCCCGCGATTTTTTCAGCTTCTTTTTTGCTTCCGCAAGAAAAGAAAACCGCGTCACCATTGTTTAAACCAGCAGTTGTTTTAAGCTGTTGCAGCTTTTCGGCGGATAAAAATTTAGCGATTGGGCCTTTGGCTTCGCCATTTTCATCAAAGTTTATGTAAGCTAGACCCTTGGCGCCACTGCCTTGCGCAAATTCAATCATTTTGTCAAAGAAGGATCTTGGCTGATTGGCACATTTTGGGGCTGGAATTGCGCGGATTGTGGCGCCCTGCTCTATTTGTTTGGCAAAAATCGAAAAATCAGAAGCGCGGAAAATTTCAGTAGCATCAGAAAGCACGATTGGATTGCGTAAATCAGGCTTGTCGATGCCGTATTTAAGCATGGCCTCGTCGTAAGAAATGTGTGGGAATTTTTCATTTACAACTTTTTTAGCACCAAATTTTTCGAATAAAGACTTCAAAACTGGCTCAATTGCAGCAAAAACGTCTTCTTGGGTGACGAAAGACATTTCCATGTCGAGTTGATAAAATTCTGGGGAGCGGTCGGCGCGCAAATCTTCATCGCGGAAACATGGCGCGATTTGAAAATAGCGGTCAAAACCAGCAACCATCAAAAGCTGTTTGAATTGTTGTGGCGCTTGCGGAAGCGCGTAAAACTTGCCTGGGTGAAGACGGCTTGGAACGAGATAGTCGCGAGCACCTTCAGGGGAAGATGCGGTTAAAATTGGCGTTTGAATTTCTAGGAAACCTTGCTCAACCATTTGCTTTCTGATCTCAGAGATCACTTGGCTGCGCAGCACAATGTTTTTGTGGGTTTTTTGATTGCGCAAATCAAGAAAGCGATATTTTAAGCGCAGTTCTTCAGGATAGTTTTCGTCGTCGTTAACTTGGAAGGGAATCTGCTCTGACATTGACTCGATGTGCAGTTGTTCAACTTTAACTTCAATTTCACCAGTGGCAAGATTTGGGTTGATGGCTTCTTTGGCGCGCTCGATAACTTGGCCAATGACTGTGATCACTGATTCCAGCTTGATTGAAGCGATTTGATCGAGGTTGAGAGTGGTGTTTTGTTGGTTGATTACAACTTGTGTGATGCCGTAATGGTCACGTAAATCGATAAAAATCAAACTGCCATGATCGCGCTTAGAATGAACCCAGCCAGAAAGTTTTACGTTGTGGGTGATGTTTGATTTGTTGAGCTGCGAGCAGTTGTGCGTACGATATTTGTGCATTTTGTTAGATGGCATTTTTTATTGTGAAAAAGGGGTCAGACCCCTTTTGTTTTTGTTTAAGCAAGGGAAGATAAAGCGCTGTAAGTTAAATTCAAGTGATTATGTTGTTATCTCATCCGTTGCGGGAATAGGTCTTCTCGATGCTGGGCGGAATTTGTAATTCCGCCTTAACTATTCATTAAAAGCTTAAAACCATATTGCTAATTAAATTATGGTATGAAATTTAAGGGCGGGATTGCAAATCCCGCCCAGCACTGAGTGAGGGGCTCTGCTTCAATTAATTGAGACGTAGAGTTACTTTAATAAACATCATAAGAGTTTGTGCCGCCGTGGCTCATCTTATTTCGGCAGACGCTGCATTTTGAGCTTTTGGCGATTAACAATTCGATGGCGCGTGGTTCTTTTAGACATATGAACCAACCGATCATGTGGATTCCGGGCAGTAAAATGAGAAGGTAGAAAAACTGGCTGGTGATAATGAATGCAAGCAATGAAACAATGCCATTTAGGGCGGCAAAAGTGTAGCTAACTCCAAATAACAATGGAGGGCGTGTAAGACCTAAAAATAAAGGATCAGCACCGACTTGACCAGCCATAATTCAATTAAAGTTTGTTTGCTTGACATAAGTTAGCAAGGTTCATAACCTTGGTGCAATTTTTTTAGTCTCAACCATTTAATAAGTCAATTACAAAACAAATTATGTCATTTCTTGCCAGTTCTTTAAGCAACATCAAACCATCGCCAACCATTGCAGTTTCAATGAAAGCTGCGGAATTAAAAGCCAGTGGCAAAAATATCATTTCATTAAGCATGGGCGAACCTGATTATGACACGCCGCAAAACATTAAAAACGCGGCAATTGTTGCAATCAAAAAAGGCGACACTAAATATACTGCGGTTGATGGAACTGCGGCACTTAAAAAGGCCATAGTTGAAAAATTTAAAAGAGAAAATTCTTTGGAATATAAAACTTCAGAAATCATTGTCAGCACTGGTGCGAAACAAGTTATTTATAATGCGCTGGTTGCAACGCTGAATGCTGGTGATGAGGTTGTTATTCCTGCGCCGTTTTGGGTTTCTTATCCGGATATGGTTTTGCTTGCGGGGGGAACTCCTGTGGTGGTTGATTCTAAGGCGGAAGATAATTTTAAAATTACGGCAGAAAATTTAGAGAAAAAAATTACTGCAAAAACGAAATGGTTGATTTTAAATTCGCCAAGCAACCCTACGGGCTCTTGCTATTCTGCGGCTGAATTAAAAAAATTGGCGGATGTTTTAGTGAAACATCCGCAAGTTCACATTATGTCAGACGACATTTATGAACATTTAATTTTTGACGGATTGAAATTTGCCACAATTGCTGAAATTGAACCGAAATTAAAAAGCCGCACTTTGGTGATAAACGGGGTTTCTAAGGCTTATTCGATGACAGGTTGGCGCATTGGATATGGCGCGGGAGATGAAAAATTGATCAAAGCAATGTCGATGATTCAATCGCAAAGCACTTCTAGCCCTTGTTCTGTAAGCCAAGCTGCTGCTGTTGAAGCTTTGAATGGCGATCAGTCTTACATTGCTGAAGGAAAAAAAGTTTTTGAAAAACGCCGCAATATGGTTGTTGAAATGCTTAACAAAATTGATGGAATTGACTGCAACACGCCAAACGGCGCGTTTTATGTGTTTCCTTCTTGCAAAAAATTATTTGGCAAAAAAACTGCTGACGGAAAAATTATCAACAATGACAATGATTTTGCTGGATATTTGCTGGAAGAGGCTTTAGTTGCCGTGGTTCCCGGCGTTGCTTTTGGTGCGGAAGGGTTTTTTAGAATTTCTTACGCTGCTTCTGAAGATTTTTTGAAAGATGCGATGGAACGTATCGCTAAAGCCTGCTCAAAGCTTAGTTAGTGAATTTATGCTTTTAGTTTTCGACATTGGCAACACCAACATTGTGGTTGGAATTTTTGAGAATCAAACCCTGCGCAAAACTTGGCGCTTGATCAGCAGCGACAAAAAATCGGCGGATGATTATGCAGTTGATTTAGTGGAGATTTTTCTCAATGAAAAAATTGATTGCTTAAATATTACAGCAACTGTCATCGGATCAGTTGTTCCTAAGCTTACTGGCACAATTTATGAGGCGGTAAAAAAATTTACCAACGGCAAAATTTTAATTGCTGGTGAAGATAATGCTAAACCAAAAATTCAGGTTAAATTAAAAAATAAAAAAGAAGTGGGCATTGACCGCTTGCTTAATGCAATTGCTGCTTATAAAAAATTTGGCGGAAACCTGATTATTATTGATTTTGGCACTGCCACAACTTTTGACGTGGTTAATGTGGACGGCGAATATATTGGTGGTGCAATTTGTGCTGGAGTTAACCTTTCGCTTAAGGCGCTGCACGACATGACGGCGCAATTGCCAAAAATCAACATTAAGGCGCAAACCAACGTGATTGGGGCTTCCACTATTGAGGCGATGAACTCTGGCGCTTATTTTGGCTATATTTCTTTGATTGAAGGAATGATTGCAAAAATTGAAAAAGAGCTTGGCAATAAAACAATTCGTGTTATAACTGGTGGCCTGTCAAACTTGTTTAAAGATGCTTTAAAAGATTTAATTGATCACCACGAACCAAACCTTACTCTTGAGGGGTTGAAAATGCTTTATAGCAAATGATGACACTGCTCCTGAAGCTGGTGCTAGGCGGGATTTGTAATCCCGCCTTAATGTTCATGTCATAACTTAACAAAACTGTGGTTTTTAAGTTTTTAATGAATGGTTAAGGCGGAGTTGCAAACTCCGCCCAGCATCTGGGCAAATGCCAACATCTGGACAAATACCAGAATCTGGGCAAATAATATATACTTATCAAAACTGTGGACTTAAATTTAAAAAAACACCAAAATGACTTATTGTTTCTTCCTCTAGGAGGGGCAAATGAAATTGGCATGAATGTCAATCTTTATCACTTAAACGGCAAATGGATCATGGTTGATCTGGGTGTTGGATTCGCTTCGAATCAGCCCGGAATTGACATGATGCTGGCGGATATTTCTTTCATCAAGGCTCATCGCAAAAATTTGCTGGGAATAATTTTAACACATATTCACGAAGACCATCTTGGCGCGGTGCAATATCTGTGGAATGAGCTGGAAGTGCCAGTTTATGCTTCACGGCTTGCAGCAAATTTTCTGCGCTCAAAGCTGGAAGAATTTAAACTCGACAAGAAAGTTCCAATTCACATTATTGACGGCGAAAAAAATCTGAATTTAGGGCCGTTTAACATTGAATTTATTGGCCTCACCCACTCAGTTCCTGAAATGAAGGCTTTGATGATTAAAACTGAGAAAGGAAATGTGCTGCATACTGGTGATTGGAAATTTGATCCAAACCCTGTGGTTGGCGAGGCTTCCGAAAAAGAAAGAATTAGATCTTACGGCGAGAAAGGCGAAATT
The DNA here is from genome assembly GCA_964580715.1 of uncultured Rhizobium sp. Taxonomy (GTDB): domain Bacteria; phylum Pseudomonadota; class Alphaproteobacteria; order Rickettsiales; family UBA1997; genus UBA2645. The sequence goes on from CAZOKU010000038.1 coordinate 11,377, forward strand.
ACGGCAGTGATTTGCGATTCCACCAACGCCCTTTCTGAAGGACACTCTAGGTCTGAAGGCGAATTGCACGAATCGCTAAAAACATTAATTGCAGGAAGAAAAGGCTTGGTGGGCGTCACCACTTTTGCTTCTAACATTGCGCGTATTCACACTATCGCAAAAATTGCCAAAGAAGTTGGCAGAAAGGTTGTGCTGGCTGGATGGTCACTTAACAGGCTTCATGATGTGGCAAAAAAAAGTGGCTATTTTACTGAAGATTTTGATTTTATTTCTGATCGCGAAATTAAATTTTATTCCAAAAATGAAATTTTAATTATTTCAACTGGATGTCAGGGCGAACCAATGGCAGCAACACGCAAAATTGCAACTGACACTCACCCAACAATCAAATTCTCGCGTGGCGATTTGATGATTTTTTCTTCAAAAATTATTCCCGGCAATGAAAAGAAAATTTTTGAATTATTTGATGAATTAGCAAAAAAACAAATTGATGTTTTAACTGAGCAAGACCATTTCGTGCATGTTTCGGGGCATCCTTCGCAAGATGAATTGCGTGAAATGTATGCTTTAGCAAAACCGAAAATTGCAATTCCAGTTCATGGTGAATTTTTGCACACTAAAACTCACTGCGACCTTGCTTCTGCTTGTGGCGTTGAAAAAGTTTTGCAAATTGAAAATGGTTTGGTGGTTAAAATTAATCACGAAAATCCGAAACAATCAGAAAAAGTTGGTTTTGTTAAAGCCGGATATTTGGGCATTGACGGCAAACAGTTGCTTGATTTTAATGGTGATGTGGTTAGGGAAAGAAAAAAACTGCAATCTGCAGGAATTGTGATTTTGTCGCTTGCAGTTGATAATGCGCTGCGCTTGGTTGCGAGTCCGAAAATTATTTGCGTTGGTTCTTACGATTTAAGAAATGATCGCGAGATTGATTCGCTTTTGAAAAAAGAATTAGAAATTTTCTTAAAAAACAAAGCGAAAGATCTTAATTTAAGCCAAGGATTTAAACTTTCTTTCTTGAACAAAAATAAAAAGAAAAAATTGCAAGAAAATAAAGTTTTGGTGGAATTAGAAAAATCAATCCGTTCAAAAATGTTGAAAATTTTTGAGGAATTAATGGGTAAAAGGCCAGCACTTGAGGTTATAATTCATTTGGCGAAATAAATTAAAAAGGTGTCAGACACCTTTTAGCGTGAATTGACAATAATGTGGAAATGAACATCCAGGCGGCATTACGTAACGCCGCCTGAGCAACGAGTACCATGTTGCGTAAAAAGAGGTCTGCGTGTTGCGGTAAGGGGTCTCTGACCCCTTACCTACGTTCATGTTAAACTATTAGAAAGACATGAACGATCAGTCGGGGTCAGAGACGTAAGACCGGCACAGGGAGATGGAACATCTGTAGATGATTTATTATCCAAATCCAAGGAAGTCCCCTCGCCCCACTTGTGGGGAGAGGGTTAGGGTGAGGGGTCTTGCCTATTATTAAAACATTGCAAAAAATAATATTCATCTATGTCAATCAAACCAGAATTTAAAATTATTGCTGATCATTTGCGTTCTTCGTCTTTCTTGGTTGCGGATGGTGTGATGCCAAGCAATGAGGGGCGCGGATATGTTTTGCGGCGCATTATGCGCAGAGCCATGCGCCAACTGCACAAGCTGGGAAGCAAGGAAACTACGATGTATAAGATGGTTGATTTTTTAATCAAAGAAATGGGCGATGCTTATCCTGAGTTGAAGCGCGGCCGTGAAGTTATTGTTGAAACTTTAAAAAATGAAGAAGAAAAATTTCGTGAAACTTTAGAAAAAGGATTAAAAGTTTTAGAAGAAGCAATTAAAGATTCTAAAAAAGGTGAAAAATTTTCTGGTGCAATCGCCTTCAAACTCTATGACACTTACGGCTTTCCGCTTGATTTAACGGAAGATATTTTAAAAGAAAAAAATCTTCTGGTTGATGTTGAGGAATTTAATTCTGAGATGGAAAAACAGCGTGAACGTGCGCGCAAAAACTGGGTTGGATCTGGTGAAGTTGCGGAAGAAAAAATCTTTTTTGATTTAAGAGAAAAATTTGGCGAAAGCAAATTTTTGGGCTATGAAACTTTAACTGCTAAAGCAAAAATTTTGGAAGTTTTAGACAAACCTCACGCAATTATTCTCAATCAAACCCCGTTTTACGCCACTTCTGGCGGTCAGAAAGGTGATGATGGAATTATCAAAACCAAATCTGGTGAAGCATTAATTTTTGAAACTAAAAAATTTGCGAATGGTTTGTTTGTTCATTTTGTAAGCGAAATTAAAGGCGAAATAAAGGCTGGTGAAGAAGCTGAAGCAATTGTTAATGAAAAAAATCGCGCAAAACGCGCGCAAAATCACTCGGCGACACATTTGATGCATAAAGCCTTGAAAGAAGTTTTGGGAAATGCAATTTCGCAAAAAGGCTCGAATGTTGATGCCGCTTACTTGACTTTTGATTTTAATTTGAATCGCGCGATGACTGCAGAAGAAATTAAAAAGGTGGAAGATTTGGTGAATGATGAAATTAAAAAAGGCAGCGCAGTTGCAACAAATATAATGGATCTTGAAGAAGCTCGCCAAAGCGGTGCTGAAGCTTTATTTGGTGAAAAATATGATGCAAAAGTTAGAGTGGTGAAAATGGGCCCTTCGGTTGAATTGTGTGGCGGAACACATGTTAAAAACACGGCTGAAATTAAAATTTTTAAAATTATTTCAGAAAAAGGAATTGCCGCGGGAATCAGAAGAATCGAGGCTTGCAGCAATGAAGGCGCAGAAGAATATTTATTTGAGCAAGAAGAAGCTGTAAAAAATTTGGTTAAAGATTTGCTTGAAAAAAATGAGAAAAAAGCGCGTGAAATCTTAGAGATGGGCGGAAGTGCAAAGGTTGAAAATGCTTTAGAAGAAAAAGATTTACTTAAGCTTTCTGAAATTTTGCAGCAAGAATTAAAAAGAAAAGATAAAGAAATTGAGCGTTTGAAAAAACAAATTTTACTTTCTGATTTGAAAAATTTGAAAACGGAAGAAGTTAATGGGGTTGTGCTTGCTTGCCATATTTTTAAAAATACTGAAGCAAAAGATTTGCGTGAAATTATTAACGAAGTCAAATTGCGCAAAGAATTTTCAAATAAGCATATTTTTGCATTTTTTGCTTGCAAAGATGATAAAGTTTCTGTTTGTGTTGCAATTAGCTCTGATTTGACTAATCAATTTGATGCTGCAAAATTAATCACAACTGCTGTTGAAGCTGTTGGTGGTAAGGGCGGCGGCGGAAAAAAAGATTTAGCAATGGGCGGTGGAAGCAATCCGCGTGGCATTGATCATGCGATTGTGCTTTTGAAAGAATTGATTAAAAAATAAATGAACAATCAGTCGGGGTCAGG